>DAOTZP010000018.1:0-12686 GCA_034434265.1 Anaerolineales bacterium
GGAAGGGATGCGCGCAAGAACGCGGACATATACCGAAGCCAGCGCATTGACTTCCGTGCCAAGCGCGAGGATTAACGCCGGGACGGCTTTATCTGCCATCGAAATTAACTCGCGGGCGGCAGCGTCCCGTTGTGAGGGGTCTGCCAGCATCAACACCCATTTTTTTGCGTCAAATGTTTTGGGAGAGCCTGTCAGCCAGTTCATGTTTGTATTGTATCTTAAAAGAAAACTCCCCGCATGATACAGTGAGGGTGAATATCCGCCAGTGAAAAAAACTACAGCCCTTTTACAACCAATCCCAGCGCAAGCCGCGCCGAAAAAACACGCCGTGCCGGTTTTGTGATGAATAGCACAACTTTCAAACACTATCAGTTTTTTATTTGGATTATTCTTCTCTGATATAATCCCCGACTCGGTTTGAAAAACAATGACACGAATGCGGCGTTTTGGTGTTGTTTAACTGACTATACTTTGGAGAGAATTTAATGAAAAAAGAACAACTATTGGACCTTTACTATCAAATGGTACTCATTCGCCGCGTGGAGGAACGCGGCGCGGAACTGTATCAGGCTGGCAAAATTGGCGGCTTTATGCACCTTTACATCGGGCAGGAAGCCGTCAGCACGGGGTTGATTGCCGCGCGCGAGCCGCGCGATAGAGTCATCACCGCGTACCGCGACCACGGCGTGGCGCTCAACTGCGGCATCTCGGCGAATGAAGTCATGGCGGAATTGCTCGGCAAGGCGACGGGCATGTCCAAGGGCAAGGGCGGCTCGATGCACATGGCGGACGTAACCAAGAACATGTGGGGCGGTCACGCCATCGTCGGCGGACATTTGCCCATTGCGTCCGGGCTTGCGCTGGGCGACCAATACGCGGGCAACGACAACGTGACGATTTGCATGTTCGGGGACGGCGCGACCAACATCGGATACTTCCACGAAGCGTTGAACCTTTCCAAGACGTGGGGCTTGCGCGTGTTGTGGGTTTGTGAAAACAACCAATACGGCATGGGAACTTCGGTGGAACGCGCCTCCGCTGTGGATGAGATTCGCCAGAAAGCGGAAGGCTACGGGATGAAAAATTCCGCCGTGGACGGCATGGACGTGATGAAGGTGTACGAATCCGCCAAGGAAGCGATTCAGTACGTCCGCTCGGAAGGGCAGCCGTATTTGCTGGAAGTAAATACTTATCGTTTTAGAGGTCACTCAATGGGCGACCCGGAGCGCTACCGCAAGCAGGAAGAAGTGAAGAAGTGGCAGGAAAGCGACCCGATTGGCATCTTCAACAAATATTTGTTGGAGAAAAAATTCGCCACGCGCAAACAGTTGGATGAAATCGAAGCGCGCGTGGAAGAGGAAGTCAATAAGGCGGTGGAGTTCGCGGAGGCGAGTCCCGAACCGGCGCTGGAAGAGTTGTTTACGGATGTGTATGCGGAGTAGGATTGTTTGCGACTGAAGTCGCGGCAACAATTACGAAGTCTGCCTTCGCAGACTTCTGAAGACGAGAGCAGGATTGCGGCGACAATTACGAAGTCTGCCTTCGCAGACTTCCGACGCCGCGCATGACCAATGCCTAAAGAGGAGCAAAAGATGCGCGAACCGTACACCCAACTCTACGTTCATCTTGTCTGGGCGACATGGGATAGAGAACCTTTTATAACGCCAAAACTCGAGCCGCGCATCTATGCCGCAATTGCAGAGAAATGCCGCGAACACAAATGCCTGCCCATCGCCATCGGCGGCATCGAAGACCACGTTCATTTGTTGACCCGATTTCACACGACCGTCGCGATTGCTACGCTGGTCAAGGAAGTGAAAGGCTCGTCGTCGCACCTGGTCACGCACGCTATTATGCCCGGCGCATTTTTCAAATGGCAAGGCGCATACGGAGCATTCACCATCCGCAAGTCGGAAGTGTCCACCGTGAAAGCGTACATCGAAAATCAGAAACAGCATCATGCAGAGAAGCGACTTATGCCTGAACTCGAAGAGGTATTTGAGCAGGACGAGGAATGATTGTTTGCGACTCAAGTCGCGTCAACAATTACGAAGTCTGCCTTCGCAGACTTCGCAAATGTTGATGCGGTTTCAACCGCCAACATTAACCAATCGAATTGACTGAGGAACCACATTTTATGGCAAAAATCACAATGCGCGAGGCAATCTCGCAAGCCTTAATGGAAGAAATGGACCGCGACCCCGCCGTTTTTATTCTCGGCGAAGAGGTCGGCGTGTGGGGCGGCACATACGCCGTCACCAAAGGTTTTTATGACAAGTACGGACCCCAGCGCGTCAAAGATACGCCCATTGCGGAAAACGCCATCATCGGCGCGGCTATCGGCGCGGCGATGGTGGGACAACGCCCCATTGCGGAATTGATGACCATCAACTTCGCCTTCTCGGCGATGGATTACATCGTCAATCAAGCCGCGAAACTGCGCTATATGTTCGGCGGGCAGTTCACCCTGCCGATGGTGATTCGCGCGGTTGGCGGCGGCGGAAGACAGCTCGGCGCGACGCACTCGCAAACGCCCGACGCGGTCTTCGCGCATTTTCCGGGGTTGAAGGTCGTTTCGCCCGGCACGCCGGAAGACGCGAAGGGATTGCTCAAATCCGCGATTCGTTCCAACGACCCGATTTTGTTCATCGAACACGCGACCATGTATCAAGTGCGCGGCGAAGTCCCCGACGGGGAGTATTTGATTCCCATCGGAAAATCCAAAGTCCAGCGCGTTGGCAAAGACGTGACGATTGTGACTTACTGCAAAGGTCTTGAACTTTCGATGAAAGCCGCCGATGAATTGGCAAAGCAAGGCATTGAAGCGGAGATTGTGGACTTGCGGACTCTCCGCCCGCTGGATATGGAGCCCGTGTTGGAATCGTTCAAGAAGACCAACCGCGCGGTGGTGGTGGAAGAAGGCTGGAAGTCTTACGGCGTGGGCAGCGAAGTGGTCAGCCGCATTTACGAAGAAGCGTTTGACTATGTGGACGCGCCCATCATCCGCGTGGCGCAAAAGGAAGTTCCGCTGCCGTATAACCGCACACTGGAACAAGCCGCGCTGCCCCAAGTGGCGGACGTAATCTCCGCGGTGAAGGAGGTATTGAAGTAATGGCTGAAACCATCAATATGCCCAAACTCGGCTTTGACATGGCGGAGGGCTTGCTCGTCCGCTGGGTGAAGCAGGTGGGCGAAGAAATCAAAAAGGGCGACGTGCTTGCCGAAATCGAAACCGACAAAGCCACGGTGGAAGTGGAATCTTCCGCCAGCGGCGTTGTGCTGCAACATATTGTGGACCAGGGCAGCATTGTTCCCGTCAATGCGCCGATTGCGGTGATTGGACAGGCAGGCGAAAAAGTTGCCAGCGAGCAGGCGTCCGTGGTCGGTGGAGACAAGGTACAAGATACAAGTGACAAGGTGCAAGTTGCGAGCGCTCAATCTCCAATCTCCAATCACCAATCACCAGTTACCAATCACCAATTACCAGAAGTCAAGGCTTCCCCCCTCGCCAAGAAAATTGCGCGCGAGCAGAAAGTGGATTTGTCAAAGGTGGTCGGCACAGGTCCCGGCGGAAGGATTGTGAGAAGAGATATTGAGAAGGCGCTTGCCGGTAATCAGTATCCAGTAATCAGTGACCAGTCATCAGTGACCAGTGGACAATCTCCAATCTCCAATCTCCAATTACCACTTACCAATTACCAAGATACTCCCATCCCCACCACCAAACTCCGCCAAGCCATTGGGCGCAGATTGGTTGAATCCAAGACGACCATTCCGCATTTTTACGTCAGCCATGAATATAAGATGGACGCGCTGATGGAGATGCGGAAGCAAATCAACGCCTATTTGCCTGATGGTGAAAAAGTCTCGGTGAACGATTTTATTGTCAAAGCGGTTGCATTGTCATTGCGCCAGTTCCCCAACTTGAACGCGACGCTGCGCGGCAGCGAGATTCTTCAATTCGGGCATGTGAACGTGGGCGTGGCGGTGACCGTCCCCGGCGGGCTGATGACGGTGGTGGTGAAAGACGCGGACCAAAAACCGCTGCGCGCAATCTCCGCCGAAATCAAGGCGATGGCGGGACGCGCGCGCGAGGGCAAGGTCAAGCCGGAGGACGTGGAAGGCTCGACGTTCTCCACTTCCAACTTGGGCATGTATGACGTGGAAAACTTCACCGCGATTATCAATCCGCCTGAGGCGGCGATTCTCGCTTTGGGGTCGGCGCGCGAAGTCCCCGTTGTGGAAGGCGGCGCAGTCAAAGTCGGCTGGCGGATGAAAGCCACCATCTCTGTGGACCATCGCGTCAGCGACGGCGCGGAAGCCGCCCAGTTCATGCAAAAACTCGCGGAGTTTCTTGAAAACCCGGTGAGGATGTTGGTGTAAACGCCGTCTGCTTCCAGCAAGGATATTGAGAGAATCAAAACTGCGACTTGTTTGTCGCAGTTTTGATTTTTCGTGGAACTGTGAAAACTAATCCGCTGCGGATTGCTGTTGTGCCGCGTGAATGGACGCCGTTTGCGTTTGGGTCATGGCGCGGTAGCCAGCCCAGATAAGAATCAAACCGATGAATTCGGTGACGAACAACACTTCCACATAACCAAAGCGCGTGAATGAGCCGCCAATGCCGGGCAGGAGTCCGCCGATGGCGATGAGCCAGTTGCCGAGAACGCGGTTTCCCGCTCCCTGCTTGCGGGCGTATTGAATGGCGGACCATGCCGCGCCGCCCACAAGAAATATCAACGCATAGGTGTTGGGAAGGATGGAGAACATACGCGCCCACGTCCACGTCATCACTTTGCCGGTCAAGCGCGCGGGGTCAACCGCTGCCATATCCACAGGGGCAAGCGCAATGCAAACCGAAGCGACGAGGAGATAAATCATAAAGAACCATGTCAGGGCGTCGGCGGTTTTCTTTTTCAGCAGCAGGTAAACCGTCCCCTGCGCGAGCGGAAACGCGCCAAACAACGCGCCGGAGATATACCACGCCTTCATATTGAGGACGCTCCAGCCAAACAGCGCGTTGATGGATTCCGTCAATGTGCCAATGCCAAAGCAAGCGACGCCGATTGTCCACCACATGAGATAGGTCGCCGAAGGTTTGCGCCGCCAGTGTTTATAAAGCGCGACGGTGAACGAAACGGCTGCAATGGTGGTGAAAATGGGGATGTAGTGCGTGATATTTTGCATCAGGAATTCTCCTTAAAAAGATATGCAAAAATTCTACGCCCTGTGAAATAAAAAACAATGTAGTTTTATGAAGTTTTCGCGGAGAGTTATCTTAAAGTGAATTTGGGGTAAATTCTGTTTTGTTACCTGACATAAATGGGATTGCTGTAAATCCACCCGCGCTGTTTTCCCAAATATCTGCGATGCGCTTCAATGCGATAGACGCCCGGCTCGGTGGTGATGTGAATGCACGAGAGAGCGTTTTTCCATGTTTGAATCACCGCGCCGTCTTTCAACAGGCGAATTTCAGCATTGGATGGCAGCTTGGCTTGCAGCGTCACGCCGTTTTTTGCGGAGATTTCATCGCCCATGATGGCGGTTTTTTCCATGCCTTGCGCGGTAAAGGTAAATCCGCGAGTGGGGGCGGGTAAATCGTACCCGACAAAGCAGTGACCTTGTTCCAGCGCTTCGTAAATCATCCGCTTGTCCTGATTGACTTCGCCGCTTAACGGCTCAGGCGTGATGACATGCGTGTTCACCGTGCGGAAGTGAAACTCATACGGAAAAATCACGCGGTGAATTCCCGCCAAACTCATTTTCAGCGCGTGCGCGTCCGACCCGCCGATGGCGACGACTTTTTCACCCCTTGCAAGAAGTTCATCCCATTTGGCAAGCGTAGCGGGAATGGGCTGTGTGCTGACAAATTTGGGGAAGAAGGCATAAAACGCGCCGTGAAGTTTTGTCGGCACAACGGTTTTGAGTTCGCTCAACCCGTTCCATAATTCGATGCCGTGATAATTTTTCACCGACCAATCTTCCCACGAAATATCAGTTTCATTGAAGGCTGGGGCGGCGGGGTCGTCCGGGTGGGCAAGAAAAGCCAGCCCGCCGGATTCGCGCGCGCGGTCAATCAGCTGCTGGGGATTATCCGCATAAACCGCCAGTTCGCGTTCCGCGTTGAAAACCAACAGGTGATTTTTTTGCGGGTTGCGCGCCTGGTCATGCACTTCCTCGCCAATCAGCATCAGCACTTTTTTGTTCTTTTCTTTGTAATAGCCTTCAAATCCCTGCACGAGAATGTTATGGTCTGTCACAATCACCACGTCCACTCCGGCGGCAATGCCCGCTTTGGCTATATCGCGGTGGGTTCCGCTTCCATCAGAATAGCGGGTGTGCATGTGCAGGTTGACGATGACTTCCGGCATGAAAAAACCTCGTTTTCCAAAATTCGTTTGACGATTTAACGCGCAAACAGGTATAATCTATCCGTTAAATTTAAGGAGGCACATTGTATGGCTAGAGTTTTGGATATTGCGTTGATTATAACCTCAGTGGGTTTAATTCTTGGCGTCATCCTGCAAAGCAAGGGCGCAGGCTTGGGCGGTCTCACCGGCGCGGATACCGGCGGCGTTTTCACTGCCCGTCGCGGTATTGAGCGCATTCTCTTTTGGGTGACCATCGGGCTGAGCATTCTGTTTTTTGCGCTGGTGATTGCCATCATTTTACTTTCCCGCTAAGGATTAAAAAGAATGGAGAAGCCGCCGCATTGCCCTGGAGCGGGGCGGCGGCGGCTTTCTTAATTTTACTTATGAAGAAATTACGCTGGCAGATTCTGGTTGTGGCTCTTACTCTGGTCGTTGTCGCTTTGTTGCTGCTCAGCCAGCAGTCGCCCATCAGCGCCATTATTTTGCCGCAAGCCGCAACCGGCGGTATTTACACCGAAGCCCTCGTCGGTTCGATGGGACGCCTGAACCCCATGCTTGATTGGAACAACCCCGCCGACCGTGACGTGAACCGCCTGCTCTTCAGCGGCTTGATTCGATTCGACGCGCGCGGCTTGCCCCAGCCCGATTTGGCTGAATCGTGGGGAACTTCTTCCGACGGGACGGTTTATAACTTCTCCATCCGTCCCAACGCGCTCTGGCACGACGGGCAGCCTGTCACCACAGACGATGTGCTTTTCACCATTGAGCTCATCAAAAGCAGCGGCTCGCTCTTCCCGCAGGATATTAAGGATTTGTGGACACAGGTGGAAGTAAAAAAGTTTGACGATAAAAACTTCCAGTTCAAATTGCCGGAGCCGTTTGCCCCATTTTTGGATTACGTTACGTTTGGCGTGCTGCCCAAACACATTTTGCAAACCGTCCCCGCCGACCAGCTCGCCAATGCGGAATTTAACCTCAAACCCATTGGTTCAGGTCCGTATCAATTTGAAAGCCTGCTCATCACCGGCGGGCAAATCAGCGGCGTAACGCTTGCCGCAAACCCCAATTACTTCATCACCCGCCCGTATATTGACCAAATTGTCTTTCGCTATTACCCAACTTCCGCCGCCGCGCTGGATGCCTACCGGCAGGGCGAGGTCTTGGGCATTAGCCGCATCACAATTGATGTTTTACCGCAGGCATTAGCCGAACCGACTTTATCTGTTCATTCCAGCCGCCTGCCGCAGTTGGGGCTTGTCTTCCTCAACTTAAACAATCCCAATAAAATCTTTTTGCAGGAAGCCAAAGTGCGCCAGGCGCTGCTGCTTGGCATCAACCGCACAACCATTGCCTCGCGCATCATGCAGGGACAGGCGGTGATTGCCCACAGCCCCATTTTGCCCGGCTCATGGGCGTACTATAACGACATCAAACGGTACGAATACGACCCCGACGCGGCAATCGCATTACTGAAAGACGCGGGGTTTGTCATCCCCGTCGGCGGAGGCGAGGTCCGCGCCCGCGACGGCGAGCTGCTGGCTTTTACGCTTGTTCACCCCAATACCGAAACGCACACAAAAATCGCGCAAGCCATTCAAGCCAATCTTGCGTTAATTGGCGCGCAAGTCACATTACAAGCCGCGCCATACGAACAGTTGATTAGCGATTATCTTTCCACCCGCAATTACGAAGCCGCCCTTGCCGATTTGAACTTTGCCCGCACGCCCGACCCCGACCCGTACCTCTTCTGGCATCAATCCGAAGCGGTGGGCGGGCAAAACTATTCACAATGGGATAACCGCACCGCCAGCGAGTTCCTTGAAACAGCCCGCACTGAAACCGATTTTGAATCGCGCGCGCGGTTGTATCGTAATTTTCAAGTGGTGTTTGCAAAGGAACTGCCCGCGCTGCCTTTGTATCATCCCATCTATTCCTTTGGCGTGGACAGGCAGGTCTTGGGCGTTCAGCTTCCGCCGTTGTACGATGTGAGCGACAGGCTTTCATTAATCCGCGAGTGGTATTTGGTCACGCGCCGCGCGCTTGAAGAACCGACGGCAATCCCATAACATGAATATTCAAAAAGACATTGAATTTCTTGAAGCGGCAATTCCTGAACTGCAAACATATTTGCTTTCGCAGGAATTGTATTACCCGCTTGGGAATCAACTTCCGCGTTTGACTCTTGGGGCGGTCCTGCTTGGGGTGGCAAGGCTTGGGCTTCGGGCTGAACCTTTGCGCGTTAAAGTCGAAGCGGCGCAGGAGAGGTGGCGCTCGGCGTGGCAGGCAAAAGCCGAAAGGGAAGTAAAAGCGCGGTCTTCTTTGTGGATGCAGTATCTCGAAGAATATCGTGACGATTCCAGAAACGGCTCAAAGTTATATCCGCAAAACGTCCGTCATCGCGCCATGCTGACCTTGTTGGGCGAATCCGCGCATGAGACGGACGCCTTGTTGAAAAGCGTCTTTGTGGAAGGCGCGTTTGTTTGGGAAAAAGAAATTGCGGAAAATTTTCCGCGCGAGCCATTTTGGTATTTGTTTGGAACATTAAAGGAGTAACATGAACCACGCACAAAAAGCGCTTGAATACGCGCGCGCAAACCGCGAAATGTTTCTTAAAGAACTGGGCGGGTTTGTTAAGATTGAATCCATTTCCACCGATGATGAATATAAATCCAAAGTAAAAGACGCGGCGGAATGGGCTGCGGCGCATTTGCGCGGCATTGGCATTGAGAATGTTCAGTTGATGGATACCGGCGGGCATCCCGTTGTGTATGGCGATTACATTAAAAAGCCCGGCGCGCCGACCGTGTTGATTTACGGACATTACGACGTGCAGCCGGTTGACCCGATTGAGGAGTGGGAGACGCCGCCTTTTGAGGCAACCGTCAAAGGCGATTATTTGTTCGGGCGCGGCACGTCCGATATGAAAGGGCAGGTGATGGCAGCCATCAACGCGGTGGAAGCGGTGATGAAGACCGGCGAGTTTCCCATCAATGTGAAATTTATGCTCGAAGGCGAAGAGGAAATCGGCTCGAAGAATATGGAAACTTTTTTGCGCAAGCATAAAGATTTGTTCAAAGCCGATTTTTGTCTCAACCCCGATGCGGGCGCAATCTCGCCGGATGAGCCGACCATTACCTTTGGCTTGCGCGGCTTGGCGTATTTTGAATTGTGCGTGTACGGACCAAAACAGGACTTGCACTCCGGCTTGTTTGGCGGCACGGTTCACAACCCCGCGCAGGCATTAGCCGAACTCATAGCGGGAATGCATGACGCGAATGGCACAGTAACCCTGCCCGGTTTTTATGATTCCGTCCGCGCGGTGACCGATAAGGAACGCGAAGAAACCGCCAAACTTCCCACCACACCTGAAAGTTTCCTTGAACAAACGGGCGCTCCCGCGCTGTGGGGCGAAAAAGAATATACACCGGCGTTGCGCGTTGGCGCGCGACCCACGCTGGAAGTGAATGGCTTGCTCTCCGGTTGGACGGGTCCCGGCTCAAAGACAGTTTTGCCAGCCAATGCAATGGCGAAAATTTCATGCCGTCTGGTGCCGGACCAAGACCCGAAGGAAGTTCACAAACAATTGGTGAAGTATATGGAAATAAACGCGCCCAAGTCCATTCGGTGGGAAGTGAAATTTTTGCATCAAAGCCCGTGGGCAATTACGGATGTTAACACGGCGGGCGTAAAGGCATTGCATGAAGCCATGCAAACCGTGTGGGGACGCGCTCCGCTGTATCGGCGCGAGGGCGGCTCAATTGGCGTGGTTGCCATGCTGCAAAACATCTGCGGCGTGGAATCCGGTTTGGTGGGCGGCGGTCTGCCCGATGATAACGCCCATTCGCCCAATGAAAGAATGCACCTGCCAACGTGGTATAAAAACATAGACGCGTTTATTCATTTCTTTTTCAATATGAAGTAAAAAAAGAATCATGGAAGATAAAATGATTACCTACGGCGGGCAAGCTGTTATTGAAGGCGTGATGATGCGCGGGCAAAAGGCATACGCCATTGCCATGCGCGCGCCCGATGGCAGCATCGCCGTTCATACCGAACCGCTTTCCAGCGTGTACCGCTCGCGCCTTGCAAAACTTCCTTTTGTTCGCGGCGTGATTCTTTTATGGGACGCGCTCGGCTTGGGAATGCGCGCTTTGACCATTTCCGCAAACATGCAAAGCGGAGAGGATGAAAAACTGGAAGGCATTCAACTGTATGTGACGCTTGCCGTTTCACTCGCGTTTGGCATCGGGTTGTTTTTTCTTTTGCCCGCAGGCATTGGCGGCGCTGTGGAGCATTATTTCGGCTGGGCGCATTGGGTAAACAACCTGCTCGAAGGCGCGCTGCGTCTTGCCCTGTTGATTGGCTATATTTGGGCAATCAGTTTTATGCCCGAAGTCAAGCGCCTGTTTATGTATCACGGCGCGGAGCATAAAACCATCAACGCTTACGAAGCAGGCGCGGAATTGACTCCCGAAGTGGTGGCAAACTATCCCATTGAACACGCCCGCTGCGGCACGGCATTTTTGCTTACGCTGGTGATGATTTCCATTTTGGTATTTACCGCGCTCGGTCCCATGCCGCTGGTCTGGCGATTAATCACCCGCGTGCTGTTTATTCCCATCATGGCGGGCATTGCGGTGGAATACATCCGCTGGACGGCAAATCATTTAAGCAACCCGATTGTGCAACTGCTCATCAAGCCCAACCTTGCGCTGCAACACCTCACCACCCGCCCCCCCGACCTTGCGATGATTGAAGTGGCGATACAATCTTTTCAAACCATGCGCAAAGCCGAGCAGGAACTGGCGGTATAGCGCGCCTGCTTTATGCAAAACATAACCCGCCCCGAAATTAAGGTTTCGCGGGCGGGTTTGTTCTTAAGAATATGAGGCGCGGCAGCGGGGGCAATCAACCGCCTTTTTTCGCTTCTTTATGAATACAGTCGTACAGTTTTGTATCAATGCCTTTGACGTGATTAAGAAACCATTCCGAAAGCGATTCATGAATCTTGATGGCGAGTTCCTCAGAGCCGCCAGTGGCGCGATACTGTTCATAATATCCATTGAACAAAGTGGTAAAGGCTTGGTGCGCGGTTTTGTTTGTTTGCCCAATCGGGCAATGATGCGCCGCCATGCATTCCTCCTCCTTGCCAAAGTGCCACTCTGCGTAAAACTTTAAGCGTCCAAGAATTGCGTTGATTGAATCCTTGCCCTGCTTTGCTTGAATTGCCGCCCCTAATTTGTTAAAGGTTTCAAACAGGTATTTGTGTTGAAAATCAAGGTTTACGTCTCCTGTTTGCAAACTGTCGTCCCAATACAGGTTTTTTGGTTCGTACATTATCAAGTCTCCTCGTGTTGTGAGCTTGGGGCATCACGGAATGTCAGTTTAACTGGTGTTCTTGCATAAGTCAGACGCTAACTTGTCATTTCGAGCGAAGCGATTTCTCAGCCGCTGCGTTCCTTCGAAATGACAGAGCAAGGTTATTTGCACTTTTGCAAGCAATCTACTGACTCATGATTCTACCGCAAAACTTTCCCTTGTTTTGGGGAAATTTCGTCTTGCACAACCAACGATTTGTTTTGTCGTACGCAAAATATTTTGATATGTGCGTTAGCGATTTTTCAAATTGCCGCTTTTGGAGGTTTCGTTCTCTTTGCTTTGAATATTTTCATGCAGCCAGCCCATGCCGACGCGCATACTTTCTTTTGCAAGATTCGCTCCGGATATGTTTTTTTGCTTCCCCAATTTTATTAAACTTAATTGCGGCTTGGCAATGATAAACAACCTTCCCCATTCAAGATTGCCGTTTTTCTCAATGCACGTTTGCAAAGTCAGCTGGTAGCCGCCGTACGCTTTGTGGAATAATTCCACTGTGTTAAGAATTTCCCCGTCATAAAGGTTTTTATATTTTGCGTCCGGCAGAACTTGGTATTCAAGAAGCAGTTCCACTTTGAAAGATTGCAATTTGCCGTTTCCATACACCAATATAATTTCATCGCCCTGAGTGATGGAAAAAAAGTGTCTGCCCGCCAGATGATTATGCGCCAGTAAGCCAATGGAGCCTGCGCGCGCGGCAAGCGAGAATTGCGTGAGCGCAAAAAAATCATTGGAGATAAATTTTCCCTGCCCATCGGGCTGCTGCACAATCGGCGCGGCAAGCACATTTTTAATGTAAATTCCGCGCGGCTGCTCGCCGCCGTCAATTCCGAGATTTGTCACAAACTCTTCCAGCGGGGGAAGGGCGTTGTTTTCTTTTTTTGCGTATGCTTCCGCGCTTGCGGCAAAAAAAGCAAACCCGGTTAGAATGAAAAATAA
>DAOTZP010000019.1:0-14701 GCA_034434265.1 Anaerolineales bacterium
TTAAATGACAACGCAAACAAAAAAATCAATCTTTAGCAGACCGGAAAAACCGTACGTTCACCCGTATTTCGGCGGCGTGGTGTTGGGAGTCGTTCTCTTCCTCGCGCTCTTCCTCACCGGCAACGGGCTCGGCTCGTCCGGCGCGACCAGCCGCATTGACGCTTTCATCGTGGACGCCATCAACCCCCGCCATGTGGACAACAATTCCTATTTATTGAAAATGGCGGGCGGAAACAAAAACCCGCTCGACGATTGGATTGTCCCCGTCTTCTTCGGCGCGCTGCTCGGCGGATTCGCCTCCGGCTTTCTTAACGGGCGGCTGAAATTTATGACCACCAAGGGACCGAACATCTCCAATCAAACCCGCTGGCTGATGGCGTTTCTCGGCGGCATGATTTTCCTTTACGGCGCGAGAATGGCGCGCGGATGCACTTCCGGGCAAGCCCTCACCGGCGGGACGACTCTGGCTGCCGGGTCGTGGGTCATCATGTTCGCCATCTTCGGCGGCGCCTACGGGCTGGCGTATTTTGTAAGGAAACTGTGGAATTAACGAATTACCAATTACCAATTACCGGTAAATAGTAATTGGTAATTGAGGAGACGCATTATGAACTTCCCCCTCCCCTCCCTCACCGCAGTCAGCGCGGAAAACCCGTGGACCTACCTGCTCTTTGGTCTCATCGGCTTCGCGTTTGGCTTCACGCTGGAAATGTCCGGCTTTGGCGATTCACGCAAACTCGCCGCGCAGTTTTACTTTACCGAATTAACCGTCTTGAAAGTCATGTTCACCGCGATTGTGACCGCGATGGTCTTGCTCTTCGGCGCGGTTGGACTCGGCATCCTCGATTTTAGTCAGGTATGGGTGAACCCCACCTACCTTTGGTCCGGTCTTGTCGGCGGACTCATCATGGGCGTCGGCTTTATCATCGGCGGATTCTGCCCCACTACATCCCTCGCTTCCGCCTCCACCGGCAAAATTGACGGCATGATGTTCATGCTTGGCGGATTCGTCGGCGCGGCGATTTTCGCCGAAACCGAGCCGCTCTTCACCAACTGGTATAACAACGCGGGCTACTACGGGCGCGTTACATTAGACCAAGTTTTTGGAATTCCGCAGGGCGCGGTGGTGTTGATTGTCGTCTTTATGGCGCTCTTTATGTTCTGGGGCGCGGAGCAACTAGAACGCATCTTCGGCAAAAAGGATTTAAGCAAAGAGCCGAAAATCCGCGTGGCGGGCGGCGCGCTGCTGGCGGTTGCCGCGCTTGCCGTGCTGCTCATTGGCAGCCCCTCGCTGGAAGAACGATACGCCAAACTGCGCTTTACCCGCACGGAGACCATCCCGCAGGAAAACGCCGACCCGATTGTGAACACCTACGTTTACACGGCGGACGAAATGCTCGCCAACCGTCTGGTCTTCGTCTCCCCCGCCGAGGCGTTCAAGGCGAAGTACAACCAATCCATGAACCCCGTGTATCTGGACGTGCGCTCTGAGTCGGATTACAACCTGTATCACCTTGAAGACGCGGTGAACGTCCCGCTGGAACGGATTGAGGAAGTCATCCCCGTCCTGCTGAGCGAACCGCCCGCCAACACCGTCTTTATCGTGATGAGCAACGACGAGACCGCCGCCGTGCAGGCGTGGAAGATTCTCTCCGCCTCCAGCGTGCCAAATGTTTACATCCTCGAAGGCGGCGTGAACAACTGGATTGCCTTCTTCGGCAAAGAGGACGAGTCGCTCAAAGGCGCGGTCAAAGCCAACCCCAACGCGGGAGACGACCAATTGAAATACGTCTTCCCCGCCGCGCTGGGCAGCCGTTACGAATCCTGCTCGCCCAACCCGATTGCCTACGAAGAACTGGAATTTGAGGAAAAAATCAAATTGCAGTTAAAGCGCGACAAATCCGGCGGCGGCTGCGGATAAAGCAAAAAAACAAACAAACTCACCCCGAAATTAAAGTTTCGCGGGTGAGTTTGTTTTAACGCGGATAAACGCTTAAGGCGCGGATTGCAATTCCAACAAGCGGGCTGCGGCATCCGCGCTTTCCGGCTCGTCGGGGTAATTCTGCAAAAATTCCTGAAAATCAGCCATTGCTTTTTCTTTATCGCCAAGAGCTTGATATGTCAGCCCGCGCCCGTAATATGCAAATGGTTCGCCCAAATCAATGGCGGTGGTAAAAATTTGCGCGGCGGTTTCATATTCGCCCAGACGATAATAAACAAGCGCCAGCGTATTAAGAACAGTCGGGTCGTCGCTTGCGGTCATATCAACCGCTTTGGAGGCATACTCCAATGCTTTTTGATAATCGCCGTCCTCCTTTCGGAGAATCATATAAGAAGATTATTATAAACAGACGGGTCATTTGTTCCCAATTCGAGCGCCCTCTCATAATCGGCAAATGCCTTTTCAGACTCGCCCAAATTTTCATAGGCAATCGCGCGCACCACAAAAGGCGCGGCGTATTTGGATTCATCGGCGGCGATTGAGTTCGTCATATCAGTCACCACATCTTCATAACGTCCCAGCGTCAAGTTGGCAATGCCGCGCTGATAAAACAGGTAGCCATCCGGACCCGAAATTTCCAAAGCGCGGTCGTATTGCTGAATTGCTTCTTCATATTGGTCCAGACCAAAAAGCGCGTCGCCCAAGTAAATGGCGGGAGCGGCATAATCGGGGCGGAGTTCAATGGCGCGCCCAAGGTCGGCTTTTGCCTGCTCAAATTCGCTTTCATCAATGTAAAGTTTTCCGCGCAAAGAATAAGCCAGCGCCAGATTTGGGTCAAGTTGCAGCGCTTTTTCAAGGTCCGCTTTTGCCTCTTCCACTTTCTCCACATCACTCATGCGGACAAATGCGCGGACTGCGTAGCCCAGCCCCAAATTGGGATTCAACTCCAAAGCGCGGTTCGCATCCGCCAGCGCGGAATCAAGCCCGCCCTGCCGCGCTTTAAACGCGCCGCGAAGCGCAATCCCTTCCGCGTGCTCAGGATTTGTTTTCAAAAATTCTTCCAAAGCCGCCAGCCCCTCATCATTTTTTGACTGATAAAAAAAGTCATACGCGGCGGGCGGCACAGGCACGGCAACGGGTTCTTCAAGGGTTGGCGCTGGTTTCTGCGCGCACGCCGAAACCAGCAAAAACAGCGCGGCGCATAAAATGAAATAGGTTAGGCGTTTCATTCTTTCACCTCGAAATACGCTTCACTTCTTTATCATGCGAGGAAGCCTCGCGTTCTGAAGAAGACAAAATCGGCTCGACTGCGGGCTTCAATTCCCAGCCCCATAGACCTTGCCGCAGGAACAACATCAAAGCCGCGCCCGAAGCAAGGCAAACGGCATTAAACATGATGATTGTCTGCGTGCCAGCCCATTCCGCCATGTACCCAATGAAAAGGGAAGACAACGGCTGCAAGCCAAATGTCAGCATGGTAAACAAACTGATGATGCGCGCGCGGATATAACTCAATGTTTCGCGGAACTGCCCGCGTCCGCTGCTGCGTTTGTGAATTTCCTGCTGATGCGATTTGACCATGAAGATGCTAAACAGGACTGCGATAGTTCCCAGACCACCCAGCTTTGCGCGGTGGGTTGCATCCATGCGCCCCGCCAAGATACATGCGTAAATTGGGGTTTTGCAGCGGAGCAAAACTGCGGGTGTACGTTTGAAAAAGTGTGGGGCGTTCAATCGTTTCAGACAAGGAAATTTCCTTACAAGCAGAAATAAAAAAACAAAGGTGAATTCTACCGCAAAAAATTAACCCGTATTCGCAACGCCGCAAAACACAAAAAGCAATACACTTTACATGCAGCAGTCAGGCTTTACACAGGAGAAGCAATGAAACCATCACAACGAACGCGCGTTATTTCGCTTTTATTAATACTTGCATCCGCATTCAACATCAGCGCCAGCCCGGCAAACACAACGCCCGTGATGATTTTTGCGGTCATCGGCGATTATGGATGGGCAAGCCAGCCCGCCGCCGACGTAGCCAGACTGGTAAAAAGTTGGAAGCCCGGCTTTATCGTCACCACAGGAGATAACAACTACCCAAACGGCGCGGCATACTCAATTGATAAAAACATCGGGCAGTATTATCACAATTATATTTACAAGTATCGCGGCAAATACGGCGCGGGGTCGCTCACGCGCAGATTTTTCCCCGCGCTGGGGAATCACGACTGGCATCAAGGCAGCGCGCAGGCATACACAAATTATTTTAACCTGCCGGGCAATGAGCGCTTTTACAGCTTCCGCAAGGGTCCAATTCAATTTTTTATTCTCGACAGCATGAAAGAAGAACCGTACGGAAACACGCCCGAATCGGCGCAGGCAGCATGGCTGAAAAACGGGCTGCTCGCTTCCACTGCGCCGTTTCAAATTGTCGTCACACACTATCCGCCGTATTCTTCGGGCAAGCATGGCTCTGTTCCGTTTATGCAATGGGACTATAAAGAATGGGGAGCGGACGCCGTGCTTTCAGGTCACAACCATGTTTATGAAAGATTGATGGTGAACGACCTGTTGTATTTGGTCAACGGGCTGGGCGGAAGCGAAGTGGGATACTTTCGCGCCGAAGTTTTACCGGAAAGCCGGTTTCGGTACAACGAAGACTTTGGCGCAATGCGCGTGGAAGCGGCAAACGAATACGTCAAATTTCAGTTTTATTCGCGCAATCAAATTTTAATTGACGAGTACGTCATTGGGCAACTGCCGCCAAGTTACCCCGCTGTTCAATTGATTCAGCGAATGGATTCCAGCCCGACTTTTCTTTCCACTTTGACATACCGCGTTTTATTCTCCCAATCTGTTTTGGGCGTGGACCTTTCGGACTTTTCCCTCGCCGCAGACGGAGTGGAAGGCGCGTTCATCAGCGAAGTGACAGGCGCAGGCGCGGAATACGTTGTAAAGGTAAATCGCGGAACGAACACCGGCAGCATCAGGCTTGACTTAATAGACGACAACAGCATCGCCAATGAAGCGGGCGAAACGCTCGGCGGAGAAAACATTCACGATGGAGATTTTACGGGCGAAACCTACATCATCTCCCCTTCAACCCCAACTCCGCCCGCAACCTTCACGCCAATACCAACTTCAACATCCATCGTTGCCGCGCCTGTGCTGCTCAGCCCAGCCAATAACTCCACCCGCAGCGCGGACTTTATCTTCACATGGAGCAAAATCAGCAACGCAACCCGCTATCAAATCTTAATTGACAACAACGCAAGCTTTTCCTCTCCGGAATGGAACGTGCTGCGGCAGGAAACCAGCTACCAAGTTTCATCCTTGACGCGCAAAACCACCCACTACTGGAAAGTTCGCGCAAAAGACATCAACGGCAATTGGAGCGAATGGTCCGGCACGTTTGCATTAATTGTCCCGTGACATTTTTAGCGGAACAATTTTTTTTGATGAAAGACCTGCCATTCGATTATCAAAACCGCCAGCGCCAAAGCAGCCAGCCATTTCCACAATTCCAGCAAACCCGTTTGCTGCGGAAACGCGGCGGAAATTGTCTGCGCGCCAACTTGCACGCTCGCGCGCGGCGTAATATCCGATTCAGCGGGGTCAAACAAATTCACGGCAAAATATTCGGCGCGGGTGAAATCTTCCGTCACAAAGTTCACAGCGTAATACCCAAGTTCATGGGTTTGGCTGAACAAAGGTTGACTCAAAGCAAGCGAATACACAAGGTTGGACGGCGAAACGACCAAAATCCGTCCGGCATCGGTTGGCGCGGCAATGGCAAGGCTTTCGCCCGCGCTTAAAGAGCGCGAAGCGTCAAAAGCGGAAGGCGGCGCAAGGTAATTAATCAGGTTGGAAAATAAAATCGGGTATGCAATTTGCAGCGGCAAGTCGCTTTGCTTTAAGTCAAAGCTCAAACTGGCTACACGCTGTCCGCCGCGCTCACCCGCAAACACCAGCGGATTGGAATCCGACTCCACCAGCACGGTCATCCAAGACGGCAATTCCACGCGGCTTGCTTGTAAAACATGAACATTCTTCCAATCCACATAGCGCGTTAACGAATGCTCTTTCACCTGCGCGTTGCTTGTTTCTTGATGCAACTCGCCGACTTTGAACAATGGATTCGAGGGCGGATTAATCAACAACAAATTTGCGCGGGGAAGCTCCGCCGGTAAAACGCCGTCAAAAATATAAAGGTCAAATGACTCGTTGGGGAGTTGAATTGCGCCATCCACGGCGGGCAGCGCCCGAAAAGGCTGAATGCCCGGCAACGAGGCAAGCAACTGCTCCAAAAACAAATTGCCGCGCGAAACCAACAGCGCGCGCCGCGCAGAGGAAGCTTGATACACGGCAAAAGCGGTATCATCCAGCGCCAGCATATCAAAACGGGAGGAGGAAACAGCATCGGCAATTTGCGCTTTATACACCGCCGAAGCGGCGGGCAAATCGTCCAATATCAGGGTGTAAGCCTTACCCGGCGCAACTTCAATTTGACGCGCAAGAAAAAGTTCATCGCCAATATACAAAGAAAAAATCGGCTTGCGTAAAGCGCTGCCGTAATTACTCACCTCGGCGAACAACTGCGGCTTGCCCCTTACCGCGCGCAAAGCAAGCGCGGAAATGGCAAGGTTTTCATTGGAACTTCCCACAGGCAAATAACGCACTGTGCCGGACAAAGGCGGAAGCCCGCTGGAAGGCAAACCGCCATCCGAAATAATGACCACCGTGGATTCCGCATTGCCGCGCGAAGCCCCCGCCGCCAACGCAAATGCGCCATGCCAATCGGCTGCGCCTTGCGTCACAACCGCCTGATTCAACGCCGCGCGCAAAAGCGGCTTGTTTGTTTCAGCGGCGATTAGAGTTTGCGGAGAATACCCCGCGAGAATCAAGGTCATGGACGATTCGCCTGATAAACCGTTGATGAGACCCAGCGCGGCTTGCTTCGCCGCCTCAAACCGGTTCGGCTGGATGTCTGTCGCGTTCATCGAAGCGGATGCGTCAAGCAGCACAATCACCTGACCTGAAGCAGCCACCGGGGTTTGCAAAGCAGGGCGGGATAAAGCAAACACCAACGCGAACAAAATCAACAACTGCAAAAATAACAGCAGGCTGCGTTTTAGTTTTTGCCACGGCGTATTTGCCTGCTTCTCGCGCAGCGCCTTTTGCCACAGCATCACGGAAGAGACCTGCGTCTGCTTGCGGCGCAGTTTAAGCATATACATCAAAATAATCGGAATCGCCAGCAGCAATGCGATAAAAGCGAAGGGATTGAGAATTTGCATATCATTCCTTGACGAACATCCAACAGGCAGATACGATTGTAATTCACAAATTTACCCGGCAGGAAATTATCAATTCATGGATTAAAGCATGATAAAACCTCACCCCCTTTTTGATTCATTAAAACAATCCCGTGTCAGTTTGCTTTTTCTTACCCTCTGGCTGCTGACCATGATTTCGCTGCCCGTCATCGGCTGGGTATTTGGCGAAGCGGCGCTCATTCGCGGCATGTCTTTCGGCGTGCTGATGCAGGGCATTGCCGTGCTTGCCATCCTCGCCCGCGCATGGGGAATAAAAATGACCGCGCGTGTTTTTATAATTGTCGGCGTTCTTTCCTATTTTGCCGAATTAATCGGCTCCACAACCGGTTTTCCGTTTGGCAAATATCATTACACCGCAGTCTTGCAGCCGCAACTCGGCGGCGTGCCGCTCCTCATTCCGCTTGCGTGGATGATGATGCTTCCGCCTGCGTGGGCAATTGCGGACCTCATCATCGCCCGCCGGTTTCACACAGCGCGCGCCAACGTGCAATCCATCGCCCTTCACGCCTTCATCTCCGCGCTTGCCTTCACAGCATGGGATTTATTTCTCGACCCGCAAATGACCGGCTGGGGATTTTGGGTTTGGGAAATTCCCGGTCAATACTTTGGCATTCCATTAATCAACTTCGCGGGTTGGATGCTCGTTTCAGGCTTGCTCACGCTGGCGGTCCGCCCCAAAGACCTGCCCGTCAGCCCACTCGCGCTGGTGTATATCCTCACATGGCTGCTGCAAACCATTGGGCAGGGAATATTCTGGAATCAGCCCGCGCCCGCCGCGTTTGGCTTTTTGGGTATGGGCTTGTTTGTCCTTCTCGCATTCAAAAGAAATTGAGCAAACGCACATGAAGCATGTTCTCATTCTCGGCGCGGGCATCGGCGGACTTTCCGCAGCCATTCACCTTGCGGCAAAAGGCTGCCGCGTCACCATCCTTGAACAGAACTCCGCAACAGGCGGAAAGATGTCCGAAATCCGCGCGGAAGGATACCGCTGGGATACAGGACCTTCCGTGATTACCATGCGGCGCGTCTTTGAAGATTTATTCCGCGCCGCAAATCGCAAGATGGAAGACTACCTGACCCTGCTGCCCGTCGAGCCGCTCACGCGCTATTTTTATGCGGACGGAACGCGGCTTGACCTGACCCGCGATACGACTCGCGTCCTCAAACAGATACACCGCCTGAACCCGCGCGACGTGGAAGGCTATCTTGCTTTTTTAAGCAGCGCGGCAAAATTACACCGCATCACCGCCCCTGTTTTCACATACGGTCCGCCGCCTTCGCTTTCCAGCTTCAAAAAAATCACGTTAAGAGATTTGCTTTCATTTGACCCGATTCACAGCTTGCAATGGAGCATTGAACGGCATGTTCAACATCCGCACTTAAGACAGCTGCTTGGGCGGTTTGCCACCTATGTTGGCGCGTCGCCTTACCTTGCACCTGCCGCTCTGGCAGTCGTGGCGCATGTTGAAATCAATGAAGGAATTTGGTATCCGCAAGGCGGAATCTATTCGATTGCGCGCGCTTATGAAACGCTTGCCCGCGAGCTCGGCGCGGAAATTCAACTGAACGCGCGGGTAAAACAGATTCGGCTAAACGGAAAAAAGGTCGGCGGGGTAACGCTTGAAAGCGGAGAAACCATTCAAGCGGACTGCATTCTCTCGAATATTGACGTGACAACAACATACAACTTGATTGACAGCCCCGTCATTGAAAAACGCCGCAGACAATTGCAACAACGCGAGCTTTCATCTTCGGGCATGATTTTACTGCTTGGCATACAAGGAAGTTTCCCCGAACTTGCTCATCACAACATCTTCTTTTCGGAAGACTACCGCCGCGAAAACGAGCAGATTTTCCGCGAACACAGTCTGCCCGAAGACCCCACGCTATACATTTGCATAACATCCAAAACGGATGCCTCGCACGCGCCCAACGGCTGTGAAAATTGGTTTGTGATGGCAAACAGCCCGGCATTAAGCGAAGAGACGCAGCCAGGCGACAGCACGGATGAAGCGGCAAAAAAAATTCTCCTCCAACTGGAAAAGCGCGGGTTGGATGTGAAAGGCAAAATCCGCTGGCAAAAATTAATCACCCCGCGCGATATTGCCGTGAATACAGGCGCGTATCGCGGCGCATTATACGGCGTTTCATTCAATGACAGACTTGCGCCTTTTAGACGTCCGCGCAACAAATCAGAAATTGACGGCTTGTTTTTTGCAGGCGGCACAACCCACCCCGGCGGAGGCGTGTCAATGGTGACACTTTCGGGCAAGCTTGCAGCAGAGTTGATTTGCGGATAAAAAATATCGGGCGCAGCCGCGCCCGATATTTTTTTACTTCACCACCACGCCGCTGCGGGCGGGAATGGTGATTTTATTTCCGTCAATGACTGGGTTTCCAAACACGGCGGCAGGCGGGCTTGCAAAGCCAATTTCTATCGTTTGCGGCTGGGCGGAGACGTTGAAAATAGTCACCAGTTTTTCTTTATTATCGTAACGTGCAAAAGCCATCACGCCGCCTTCCACGTACACGCGCTGATATTCACCGCGCCGCAAAACGGCGTGTTCCTTTCGCAACGCAATACAGGCTTTGGCATATTCAAGCAGGTCTTTATCCCATTTGGATTGCTCCCACGGGAACGCCTTGCGGCAGTCGGGGTCGTGCCCGCCGTCCAAGCCGATTTCATCGCCGTAGTAAATACAGGGCGCGCCAATGATGGTGAAAAGGAAAAGCCAAGCCAGTTTGAGCGAATTTTTATCTCCGTGCGCGCAGGAAAGGAAACGCGGCATGTCGTGACTGTCCAGCAAGTTCAACTGGGCAAATGCAATGTCTTTGGGGTATAGATGAATGATGCGTTCAATTTCATTGGCAAACGCATCGGCGCTCATGCGATGCACGCGGTTGTTCAACCCGCCTGCCTGCGTAATCATCCGCATATCCAGATGGTCCCCGGCAAAGAAACTTAAAGCGGCGGCAGTGAAAAGATAATTCATCACCGCGTCGAACTGGTCGCCTTGCAGCCAGCGCTGCGCCTCGTGCCAAATTTCGCCGACGATGTACGCTTCGGGGTTGATGGCGCGCACGCGGCGGCGGAACTCGCGCCAGAATTCGTCGTCGTCAATCTCCGCGGGGACGTCCAGCCGCCAGCCGTCAATGCCAAACATAATCCAGTGTTCCGCCACGTTGAAAAGAAATTCGCGCACCGCGGGCGTATTGGTATTGAATTTTGGAAGAGCGGGCAAATTCCACCATGCGCGGTAGCCGATGACATTTTTGCTGTCTTCCGTTTGCAGCAATTTTTCTTCGGCGTGCGTGGGGTATGCGCCCCAGTGTTTTTTGCCCAACAGCCGCTCTTCGTCAAAATAAAACCAGTCTTTATACGGGGAGCTATTGCCTGTTTCCAGCACATGATGAAACTGCCAAAATCCGCGCGAAGCATGGTTAAATACGCCATCCAGCACCACTTTCATTCCACGCTTGTGCGCGGCATGAAGGAGTTTTTTTAGCGCGTCATTTCCGCCAAGCAGCGGGTCCACGTTGTAATAATCGTAAGTGTGATAGCGGTGATTGCTGGCGGAAGCAAATACGGGGTTAAAATAAATGGCGGTAACGCCGAGGTCGTGCAGATAATCCAGCCGCTCGATGACGCCGTACAAATCGCCGCCTTTGAAGCCGTAATGAGTCGGCGGAGAATCCCACGGCTCGAAGCCGAGGTCGGGCATGCGTTTGCTTCGGGCGAAACGGTCGGGGAAGATTTGGTAAAAAATCGCGTCTTTTACCCATTTGGGAGTGGTCATAGCATATCCTTGAAAAGTGGAATGAATGTAAGCCTGCTCATTTTAGCCAGTTCGCAAGCGCAATGGATTTTTGAAATCAAATTGACACTTGCGTATTAAATTATGCGAAATGGTCCATATTTGGGCGTATTTTTTTGGGAAATCCGCGTCCAAAAGCAAAGCAAAAGGTTGTCAAATTTTTTACTGCGCACAGCCAAAAACCCGAACATGCGAAATGTTGTAGAATGGCGTCAGCGGCTATTTTTGGAGGCTGAACATGGAAATTGACCCAAACAGTCTGGACCCGGAGCTTCGCACAGCGCGATTTTACGCCATCATGTCTGCCGCGCTGGGCGCGCTTAGCTTGTGCGCGGGCATTGTTCCCATGTGCGGAGTCAGCATCAGCGCGCTGGGGATGCTGCTGGGATATTTAAGTTTAAGAATCGAGCAAAGCAAAACCGCGCGCGCGGGTATTTGGCTTTCCATTTTTGGCGCAATGATTACGCTGGTTTATTTTTTTATCATGGTGCAGGTTCAAAAGTGATTACCGCAGCTTCAACAAAATCATTTGATAGGGAGCAAGCTCAGGCACAGGCTTGTATGCGTTAAAAGACCCGCCCGCAATTTGCAAAGGCGGCGGCTGAATTTCTCCGAACAAAGATGTTGGGGTTAACGCGCCGTCAGGCATGGGAAAACCGCTCAGGGATAATTGATAATCAAAGACGGCTTCATTACTCAAGTTAATCAAAGCCAAAATCGTTTCATCGGCGCGGGCGCGCAAAAGCGCAAAAACTTTGGCGCTGCCCGTTTCCACCAAAACTGCATCCCCGGCAAGAAGCGCCGCATGACTCTTACGCAAATGAATCAGGCGTTTGTAATGATTGAATAAAGAATCGGGGTTTTGCGCCTGCGCCTCAACATTTACATCGGGATAATTCGGATGCGCGGCGCGCCACGGCTCCCCGCTGGTGAAGCCCGCGTGTTCAGAGTTTGACCATTGCATCGGCAGGCGAATATCCTCATCCGGTTTTTGTCCCTGCATACCAATCTCTTCGCCGTAATAAAGAAAGGGCGCGCCGGGGGAAGTTAATAACAGAAAGGCTGCGGCTTTTGCTTTGTTTTCGTTTCCATAAAAGACGGACATGACGCGGTTTTGGTCGTGATTGGTGAGGAAAGTGGCGTAATTAAAATCCGGCATGTCTTGAAGCGCAAATTTGAACGCGCTGGAGATTCCGGAATTTGCTCCGCCATTCACGCTGTTGACCATTCCGCTTGCCATCTCAAAATTGAAGATGTGGTCAAGTTCCGCGCCGGTATATTGCTTAATAACCGATGACCCTGCTCCGTACACTTCCCCAACTGTGTATGCTTGCGGATTTTTGGCTTTGTAGGCTGTGTAATATCCCTTAAGCCATTCGTGGGTTGCGGGGGTGTTTTCCACTTTGCCATCTTCTTCAATCAGATGCTTAACTGCGTCAATGCGAAAACCATCCACGCCGATTTCGTTCAACCAGTAATCGTTTATTTGAAGCATGGCTTGGGTCACAGCCGGGTTGGTGTAATTCAGGTCCGGCATTCCGCTCCAAAAATAACCGTAGTAATACCCATGCTGTCCCTGATGCCAGTTGCCCGTGCCGGGCTGGTCCGCCCAGAGATAAAAGCCGCGATAGGGGGAGTTGGGGTTGGAGTTTGCATCCCGAAACCAGGGGTGCTGGCTGGATGTGTGATTGATGACCAAGTCAATGATAACCCGCATATCGCGCTCATGCGCTTCATTTAGAAAATTTTTGAATTCATCCATTGTGCCGTATTCAGTGTTGACGGCATAATAATTCAGCACATCATAGCCATGATAAGAAGGCGAAGGGTGAATGGGCATGAGCCAAATGGCTGTAACCCCCAATTCTTGCAGGTAATCCAATTTTTGCGTGACGCCGTTGAAATCGCCAATGCCATCGCCATCCGTATCGTAAAAAGAACGGACAAAAATTTCATAAAACACGGCGGCGCGCCACCAATCCACAGGCGCGGGCTGGGGAGTGAAAGACGGAATCGACGCGGGTTGTTGGGGCGCTGGGGAAGGCTGCGCGGAGGCGCAAGCCGCAAGAAAAACCAAAAGAAGCAGCGCTGAAAGAAGTTTGTTTCGCATGAATCGCCTGAGAAAAAATTTCCTCTTCCCTGCAAGGAGGGAAGAGGAAATTATCACATTGAAAAGATGTTTAACCTTTAACGCCGCCGGTTGTCAACCCGCCGACAATTTGTTTTTGCAGGGCAATGTAAACCACAGCAACGGGCAGGGCGACAATCACCGCCATTGCCGCAAATCGATTCCACGGAATGCTGTTGGCGTACTGTCCCGTCATGTTATAGAGGGTCATTGCCAGGGTGTAATCTTTGGGTTGGGAAAGGAAAAGCCAGGTAAGCACAAATTCCTGCCAATGCCCAATAAAACCGAGGAAGAACGTCACCGCGAGCTGCGGCGCGGCAAGGGGAATGACAATTTGCCAGAAAGTTTGATTCGCGTCCGCACCGTCAATGGCGGCGGCTTCTTCCAATTCGCGCGGAATGGTATCGAGGTAGCCTTTCAAGTTCCATACCGCAAACGGCAGGGCGGACGCGGTCATGGCAATGC
The DNA here is from genome assembly GCA_034434265.1 of Anaerolineales bacterium. GTDB lineage: Bacteria > Chloroflexota > Anaerolineae > Anaerolineales > Villigracilaceae > Villigracilis. The sequence goes on from DAOTZP010000019.1 coordinate 13,687, forward strand.
CGACGCCCAAGAGTGAATCGCGCAGGTTGAATTGCAACTTGCCTTTTCCATCTTCGCAGGTGGTGAAAGGCTGCACAGCGATTGTTTTATCTTTGCATTCCTTGACTTGCACTTGATTGAGAAGAAGGTACAACGGCGTGCTTAACCCCACGGCGGGCATCAACAGCGGAATAAAAACCATGACCATCAAAACTTCGCGCAGTTTGAATTTGAAGCGGGAGAACGCGTAAGCGGCGGTCACGGCAATCACCAAAGCGGCTAACCCAACGCCCATTGAAAGCAGAAAGCTGTTGCGCAGCAGCTCAGCAAAAGTCACAGGATTGCCGGTTGGCTTATCCAGCACTTGTTTATACGCCACAAAAGAAATCTCGCGGGGAAACAGTTCAAGGGAGGAGGGGCGCGTTGTTTTGGAACTGAGCGACAAGGTGACAACATACATGATGGGAAACATGACTGTGGCGAGAATAGCCAGCGCAATCACCTGCAAAAGCAGTTGTTTCCACAACGGCAGGTTTCGTCCGCCGGTTTGTCCGGAGGTGTTGATGTTCAAAAAGCGCACAATCGGGTTTTTACTTGTGTTAGCGGACATGTTATGCCTCCTGATAATTTTGGGTGGCGCGGGTGATGCGGTTGGTGATTAAAAAGACAACCAAGGCAACGCCAAAGATGATGACGGCAAATGCCGCCGCCACGCCATACCAACGCAAATTACGGACGAGATTGTAAGCAAAGGTCACCAATAATTCTGTAGAACGCGCCGGACCGCCGCCGGTCATGAAAAAGACAAAGTTAAACAAGTTGAATGAAAGCGTAAAACCGTACACGGCTGCCGGTATCATGGCGGGACGCAGCAAAGGCACGGTGATATTCCAAAATTGCTGGCTGCCTGTTGCGCCGTCAATGGAAGCGGCTTCATACAAGTCTTTGGGAATGGATTGCAAAGCGCCGGTTGCGACAACCGACATGAAGGGCCAGCCAAGCCAGAAGTTCGCAATCATCATGGCGTAATAAGCCA
>DAOTZP010000020.1:0-9071 GCA_034434265.1 Anaerolineales bacterium
ATCGCGCGAAGGAGTCTTGATTTGAAATTGTTTAATCAGTTCGTCCGCGTGGCGGGCGATTTCTTTAAGGTTCAGGAAGCCGTATCTCGCGTACGGCTCTTTGTCGTTCTCGCGCAGAATCAAATTCTCCGCGACGGTAAATTCCTTTATCATGCCGTCCTTCATCCGCTCTTCGGGGATGTAGGACAACATGCGGTTGACGAGTTCCGCCGGCGGGAAGTTGGCAACGTTCTCGCCTTCCAGAATGATTTCGCCGCTGGTCGCTTTACGCAAACCGGCGATGACCTCCGCCAGTTCGCGCTGACCGTTGCCGGAGACGCCCGCAACGCCGAGAATTTCGCCGGAATATACCTCAAGGCTTACGTCGCGCAAGCCGGGCGTGCCTCTATCGCTGCCGCAGGAGACTCCCTTGAGGGTCAGGCGCGCTTCGCCGCGTTGGACGTTTCCGCGCTCCGGGGCGAAGCCCACCTCGCGCCCCACCATCCAGTTGGCGAGGTCTTGCTTGGTGATTTCAGAAGTGGGTCGCGTGCCAATCATTTTTCCATCGCGCAGCACGCTGACGCGGTGGCTGATTTCGACCACTTCATGCAGTTTGTGGGAAATAAAAATAAGTCCGTGACCGTCTTTGGTCATTTGGCGCATGATGGCGAAGAGTTCGTCCACCTCTTGCGGAGTCAAAACGGCGGTCGGTTCGTCGAGGATGAGCAGCGCCGCGCCGCGATACAGTGCCTTGATGATTTCGACGCGCTGCTGCTGTCCCACCGAGAGTTGCCAGACGTAGGCGTGGGGGTCAATCCTCAGCCCGTAAATGTTGGCAAGTTCGACGATGCGTTTGGAGACACGGTCGAGGTCGGTGAGAAAACCGCGCGTGGAGGGCAGACCGAGCGCGACATTTTCCGCCACCGTGAGGGTCGGCACGAGCATGAAGTGTTGGTGAATCATGCCGATGCCGTGATTAATCGAATCGTTGGGCGAATCAATGCGGATGGCTTTGCCGTTGATGAGAATCTCGCCCTCGTCAGGATGATACAGCCCGTAGAGAATCTTCATCAGCGTGGATTTGCCCGCGCCGTTTTCGCCGAGCAGCGCGTGGACTTCGCCGGACTTGACATCGAAATCAACATGGTCGCTTGCCAGCACGCCGGGGAAGCGCTTGACAATGCCGCGCATTTCCAGTTTGTCAATGCGCGTCCTGCCGGAGGGGAGCAGATTCGATTCCGTCATGTGAGCCATCCTTGTAGAACGGTTTAGCGCAGACCTGACAGGTTTTGAAAACCTGTCAGGTCTTTTGTACAACTTACTTACGGGAGCGTAATCTTAATGGAGCCGTCAATGATGCCCTGAATGGTCTTTTCAGCAAGGAATTTCACGTCATCAGGAAGGGGATAGCCGTCATTGAATTCAATGACTTCGCCGCCGTTTTTCAGGTTGGCGACAAAAGAAGTTCCGCCGAGTTTGCCTTCTTTCACATTGGCGATGATTTCATTCAAAATTACTTCCCAGTGGAAGACCTGCGTGGCAACCACGATTTCGGGCGCAAGCGAAACCTGACTGGATTGCGTGCCAAACCATAACACATTGGCTTCTTTGGCTTTTCCAATCGCACCGACAACCATTTGAGCGGAGCCGGTCATCACGTCCGCGCCCGCGGCGATGTGCGTGGTCGCCGCTTCGGAAGCGAGGGCGACGTCCGAGAACGAGCCGATGTAGTTCACGTTGACGGTGATTTCGGGATTGGTCGCCGCGACGCCCGCCTTGAAGCCGTCCACGTACAATTTCGCGTCGCCGGTTTCAATCGGTCCCACCACGCCGATGATTTTGGATTTGGTCAGGCTGGCGGCAAGCACGCCGTTCACATAGCCGCCTTCGTGCGAAGCGGCTTCATAAGCGAAGATGTTCGGCTGACCGAAGGTATCGGCGGTCGTTCCCCACGCGAAGCTGGTTTCGGGGAAGTCGGGGGCGATTTCCTGCAAGGAGGAGCCGTATTGCGAGCCGTGACCAATCACAAGGTCGTAGCCTTGCGAAGCATAGTCGCGCAGCGCGGCGGCGGCATCATCCACCACGAACATATTTTCCGAGTACACAAACTCGAAATATTCGGGTCCGCCCATGTCTTCTTGAATGCGGACGAGCGCGTCATACATGCTCTGGCTGAATGCCATGTCATTGATGGCGCTTGGCATCACCACAGCCACGCGGAAAGGTTCGGCGGGCGCTTCGGCGGCGGGTTCTTCAACGGCGGGCTGCCCGGCAGGTTCTTGGGCAGCGGGGGCGGCTCCGCCTCCGCAGGCGTTCAACGCGAGCGAGGCAATCAAAACAAGGGTCAATAACCAGACAAACTTTTTCATTCTTTCTTCTCCTGTTTGAAATCTATTTGACAAGCGATAGACGTATCGCTCTGCAACCTGATGAAAATGTTTTAATTCTCCCGTTCAAACGGTTTGGTCAGCGCGGAAGGCGCGCGCGCGCGCGAAGCGGCGGCGACCAGAACAAGAATAGTGACAACATACGGCATCATCACCGCAATATCGGAAGGGATGGGAATGCTGAGCACCTGCACCCATAATTGCAGCGAGTTGATAAAGCTGAACAGCAGCGCGCCGCCCAGCACGCCTAGCGGAGTCCACGCGCCGAAATACACCAGCGCGACGGCGATGAATCCCAGCCCGCTGGTCATATTCTGCTGGAAGACGTTGAGCAAGGCAATCGAAAGGGATGCGCCCGCCACACCGGAGAGGATTCCGCCGAGGATGATGGTAAAGTAGCGGACGCGCGCCACGCTCACCCCCAGCGAATCCGCCGCGTCGGGGTTTTCTCCCACCGCGCGGATTTTCAATCCCAGCGTTGTTTTGTTCAACACAAACCACGCAATCGGCACGAGCAGATAAGCAATATAAACCAGCAGGTTTTGGCTGAAAAAAATTTCGCCGATGATTGGAATATCGCTCAACACGGGGATATGAATTTTTGGAAAGCCTTGAATGGTCTCGACAGTTCCCATCAATTTTTGAAAGAGCAGTTCGCTCAAGCCCAAACCAAACAGATAAAAGCCGATGCCGCTAATGCCCTGCTCGGCTTGCAAATTGACCGTCACATACGCCATTGCCAAGCCCATCGCCGCGCCGACCAAAATTGCAGCCAGCAGCCCAAGCCACAAACTGCCGGTGGTGTATGTGACGTAAAACGCGGAAAAACAGCCCAGCAGCATTTGACCTTCCACGCCCAAATTAAGCACGCCGCTTTTTTGACCAAAGGTTTCGCCAATGGCGGCATATAAATACGGCGTGGCAAGGCGAATGCCCGAAGCAAGGATGCCGACCAATACCGTCATGGAAAACAAATCGGAAATCATGATTGCGGCTCCTGTTTGGATTCTTCCTTCAGCGCGGATTGCTGTGCGGGCGGGTCTTCCTCTTTCATCAAAGTCAAGCGGCGCCGCTGCCTTCTTCTGCGCCAGATTTCGCTGCTGACAACAAATACAACCACCAAGCCGTTCAACACAATCACCAGCGCGGAGGGAACTTGCACCATGCGCTGCATTTTGTTTGCGCCGACCAGCAGCGCCCCAAAAAGAATGGAAGCGGGAATGGAAAGCAGGGGATGTAACTGACCAAACAACGCGGCAACGATTCCATTAAACCCTGCCGCGCCGGTAAAGCCCGAAGCCGAGCCGTCTGTAATCATGCGGTAGTTTACGCCATACACCTGCACCGCGCCCGCCAGCCCTGCAAACGCGCCGCTGAGCAAAAGCGCCAGCACCATGTAGCGCGGCACGGAAATGCCCGCATATAAAGAAGCGTTTGTGTTTTGCCCCACCGCGCGGATGCGATACCCAATGGTAGTGCGCCAAAGCAAAATATAAACGAGAATCGCCAGCATAACGGCAATGATTGCGCCCGCGTGCAGCCGCGTGGGCGGCATTAACCGCGCAAGGTGAAACTCATCCAGCAGGCGCGCGGTTTGCGGAATCTTCGAGGCAAGTTCCGCCTGCGCGGGGTCAATCATCGGTCCGCGCAGCATGAAGTTCATCAACTGCACGGCAATCGCGTTCATCATCACCGTGCTGAGAATTTCATTCACGTTGAAGTAGGCTTTGAGCGCGCCGGGGATTCCGCCCCACACCGCGCCGCCTAAAAAGCCCGCCAGCATTGCCGTTACAATCACCAGCCAGCCGGGCAGGTTGGTAAAGGTTAGCCCAATCCATGTTGCCAGCAGCGCGCCAATAATCATCTGCCCTTCCCCGCCGATGTTGATGACATTGCCGCGAAACGAAATACAAATGCCCAGCGCAACCAGCAGCAATGGCGTTGCTTTCACCAGCGTTTCGGCAAACGAGTTGGCGCTGCCAAACGCGCCGTCCCACATGGCGGCATACGCATCCATCGGGCTGACTCCCAGCAGAAGCAGCATCACTGCGCCAATGGCAAGCGCCGCCAGCGTGGCAAAAACGGGAAGCAGGGCGTCGAAGAGCGCGCCGAGTTTCGATTGCATGGGGAGAAACCTCCTCTAATTCAGAACAATTCCAACGACTTGATTGTCTTCAATGCGCGCCCAAGCCAAAAAACTTTTGGCGCAGAACAAGGCGCGGTTACATCCACGCTTGAGCCAAACTTAACCGAAGCGCGGAATCATCAAAGTCGTTGATGCCCAGCGCAAGCGGCAGGTTGTTCTTGGCGTAAAAGGTCACATGCAGTTGCAGCATAGCCCTGCCTGCTTCGCCGCCCAAAACGCGGCGGGTGAGCTCGCTTGCCGTCACCGCGCGAATCTCGGTAATGGCAAATACAATCTTCTGGTGAAAATAAAGTTGAAAAATATCGCGGATGTGAAGCGTACCGTTAAGGCTTTCCAGCGGCTCGCGCAGCAGCGCAAGCGGAATCACGTTATCCGAAAGGATGACGGGCTTTCCATCGGCGCGGAACAAACGCCGCAAATGGACAACCTTTTCCCCCGTTTCGAGCGCAAGCGCCAGCAATTCTTTTTCCGTCGCGGCGCGGACTTGCATGGCAAGCGGCTCAATGGATGGCTTGTATCCATTCCCCTCAATCAGCAGCGCCAAATCCCACACGCTGCCAAATTGCGCGCTGGCTTCATGCGCGCGCGCATTGACGTATGTGCCATCCCCTTGTTTTTTGATAATTAACCCATTGGCTGCCAGTTTTGCCAACGCGGTTCTCACGGTGGCGCGGCTGACCCCCAATTCATCGGATAAATCGCTTTCCGAAGGCATACGGCTGCCCGGCGCATAAAGACCCTCCCGAATTCTTTGCAGGAGAATTTCATCAACCTGATTTGCAGCCGTTTTTGTTTGAATAAAACTCATTAGACTTCCATAGCACAGGTCAGAGGGCAGTCGTCTGACATTTCATTTTTACAATAGCGCCCATTTGCGCGCAAGTGACATTTGTCACTTGATGGTTTGCAAAATCCGCTTTTGCCTTTCCAGCCATGTAAAGCCTTCCACATCTTTCCGCGCTTGATTTCCCAGAGCCAGCCTGCGCGGTTCGTCCGCGAGCAAATTCTTAATCTCATTTTTCCACGCTTGCAAATTGGCAGGCTCGCATAAAACCGCGTTGTTTTCGTTCAACACTTCTCGAATCGAATCCAAATCCGCCGAGATAATCGCCCGCCCCGCCGCCATATATTCAAACATCTTCATTGGATTAATCACTTCGGCGATGTTCTGCCCGCTGGATGCGGAAATGGATTTACTGTATGGCATGAGCAAAATGTCCGCCGCGGCTTGATACAGCGGAATGGATTCATGCCGGACAAATCCCGTCATGGTCACATTGTTTATCCGCCCTTCGGATAATTTTTCGCGCCAATACTCCGTCAGTTCGGGCGTGCCGCCCACCCATAAAAACTGGACTTCGGGCAGGCTTTTTGCGAGCTCATACAACAATTCCGCGCCGCGCCCGGGATAGATGTGACCGGTAAATCCGACGGTGAGATTTTCTTTAAGGTTTAACATCTGCCGCGCCGCGGAGGGAGTCGGGAGGTCTTTGTATTTCTCCAATTCAACGCCATTGGGGGCGATTTGGTAATTGGTAATTGGTAATTGAATGGAACGTTCAAGTTTGTTTTTCAGCGCAAGGTTTGTCGTGGTGATTAACTTGCGCCCGCGCGTCTTGACAAATTGCCTCAGCCACCACGCGCCCATTCTGCCCGCCACGTCCGCGTGCATTTCCAGCACGACGGGGAATTTTCGCGCGAGGGCGAATACGGCGGATTGCGGCAGCCAGGTGTAGATTAAATCCGCGCCAAAGGATTCGGCGTTACGCTGCGCGGCGTAGATAAAGTCGAGGCGGCGGAATAGTTTGCGGGAGGGAATCAAATTGAGGGGCGGAGAAACGCGCAATCCATAATGACTGCGGAGAACAGACTCGGAAACAGAATCCGCTTCGGCGGGGGCAAACATTCGCAGGTCGTGTCCCAAATCCATCAACGCCTGCGCGGCCTTCATCGCTTGAATCGAGTTGGCGGTCAAGGAGGGAATGCGGGAGTTGGTGATAAGCGCGATTTTCATTTGGTAATTGGTGATTGGTGGTTGGAGGTTGGTAATTGGTAATTGGTAATTTTTGTAATGCCGCGAACTGCCATCATGCCCACCGAGGCGACGTAATAAAACGAAAGCAGCGCGCCCGCCGCGGCAATGCCGTATTGCGGCACAAGCCAAAACGAAAGCGCGAGTTTTATCACGCCCGCAACCAGCGTGACATATACGGGGAACTCCGACAAACCCAGCGCAAGCAGCAGCGGACGATTCCAAAATAAAGTGTAGTTGAATGTTAAACCAACCGCGAGAGCAACAAGGGCGGGATACGCGGCGAGATAGTCCGCGCCCGCGTAAATGGAAATGACCAAATGCCCGAAGAGAATCAAGCCCGCGCCAAGCATGAAGTTATAAGCAAACGAAAACGCGGTGATTTTCTTAAGGAAATTTTTTAAGCGCGCCCAATTTTTCTCCACCGCTAATTTGTTAATTTCGGGAAAGGTGGCGGCAATCAGCGGGTCGGCGGGGATGGCGAGAAAGTGCGCGAGTGTGAACGCCACGCGATAATAGCCGACTGCCGTCGTATCGAGAAACAGCCCAACCCAAATGAGCTCGCTCTCGCGGAAGATTTTGATAATGCTCGCGCTGATGTTGGAGTGAATGGCAAAGCGAATCACTTCGCGCGTTGAGTCCAACTTTGCAAGCGGAGTCTTCCACCAGTCCACGCCGAGTCTTTCGCGCAGTTGTTTTTGCGCGGCGAAGAAAATTCCCAAGCCAAGCATGGACTTGCCCAGCAAATACGCCGCGAGGATGAGCGCAATGCCGCCATTAAAAAAAAACGCGGAGGCAATCATCAGCGTGGAAAGGATGGATTGAATCAAATTAACCGCGCCCTGTTGTTTGATTTTGTCCGTAATTTGCAAAACGCCGATGGAGGATTCCACGTTGAAATTTGCCAGCAAGCCAAACGCGTATGCAATGAACATCCACGCGCTTCCGCCGGTTTTGGCAAGGTATGATTCGGCAAGATTGGCGGAAAGCGCAACAACAAGAAACGCAATGACCGAGACGGAAGTTTCTGTGAGAGACGCGGCTTTGAATAATGCGGAGGCTTTTTCTTTTTCGTTTGTGTTCAAATATTCGCCGCCATAGCGCACAACAAGTTCGCCCATGCGAAAGGAAAACAGGCTGTTCACCGTTGAGGCAAACGCCATCACCATGCCAAGCAAACCAAAGCCGGAAGGTCCGAGCAGGCGCGTTGCCATAATTCCCTGCAAAACGCTTAACCCCAATGCGAGCGTGTTTGCGCTGAATAACGCGCCGCTGGCGCGCAGCGCTTTGGAAAAAAGCGGGTCGTTTTTGAAACGGTTGAGAAAGGTCATAAAAAATTTAATAGGTTGCGTAAACCTTGATGAACATGATAAACGGAGATTTTTATCAAGTTCATCTCTGTTATTTTGGTGAATTAATAAGCGAGAAAGTCGCCGATGAATTGTCCATTCACCCAAATAAAATATCTGCCGGGCGAGTATGCGCCAAGCAAAACGCCCGCTTCAAATTGTTGGAAGACGCGCTCGCATTTTTGAGCCGGGTCGGAAACGCTGTACGCTTCAATGCGGATGTTGTACTGCAAATCGGGCGGGTTGATTTTTACGCGCAGCGCGTTGCAATTGCCCGGCATTGAACCGTTGAAAACAACTTTCACGCGCCCGTCCTCCACCTGCTGGAACAAATTGACCGATGTCAAAACAATTTCAGTGCGGGCAAATTTCACGTCATCCAGCGCGGGCGCGTAGGGGTTTTGCTCTGCAATCAAAATCTGCGGCGGAATGTTGGTCGGCGTTGGCGGAGCGGGAGTCGCAAGACAGGCGCCCAGCAAAAAAGCGAATGAAAGAAAAAAGCGTTTCATCCCTTTTTGGAAAGTTGAACCTGCTCAAATAGTTTTGGCGCGACGACGTAAATGCCGCGTCCGCTGACCGCGATTGTTCCATCAGGCAGTTTAATTTCGCCCGTTGAGGAAATTTTCTTCGGCTTCATATCAGTAATTCGCGCTTCGAGGGTCAACGGCATATTGAGCGGCAGCGGCTTGTGATAATTGATTTCCAAGTTCACCGCCGCCACTTTATGTCCCGCCGCCCAGACCACCAAGCCCATCGCCTCATCCAAAATCGCCGCGGACGCGCCGCCGTGCGAATGACCCGGCGGACCTTGCTGCGCTTTGTTTAACGTAAATTCGGAAGTCAGCACGCCGTCGTCATCCACAAACATGGTAATGCCAATGCTGTGCGGGTTTTCGTTTCCGCATACAAAACACCAGCCGTGATAAGGAATTTGTCTTTTCATAGCCGCTATTGTACTATTTTGGCGGACGATTGTCTTTTTCGGCGTCCAAGCGCAATTGGGCACTCGCTTGCGGGGAGCGTCCAAAAAGACGGGCTGGGAAATTTCTTACCACAGAGAACACAGAGAAGTAGTTCGTCAAATGTTCTTTTACAGAATGTGACGGCAGACCGCTGACCATAGACTGCGGTCTGCCGTCAGCGGTCAACTTTTGTTAAATTTCTTTTGCCTTTTTACT
>DAOTZP010000021.1:0-5929 GCA_034434265.1 Anaerolineales bacterium
CCTCGCGGTTGATAAGGATGGTGGTGGTGCGCCAAGTTTATCCGCTGTGAGGCTGCTTTTCTTCACCCTCCTGTCCGATATTTTGTCCGAACCTCAGCTGGTTGGAGAAACGTTCACCGATTCAAATAACGGCATTTCCGTCACTGTGGATAGTGAAACGGCGGACGGGTTTGTGGTCACGTTGATAAAGCCGTCTTCCGTCACCCGCGTTTCCAACGCAGAGCAGGACGGATGGCTGCTGGAATCGGGCGAAAACAGCAGCACAGCCGGTTTGCGGAATTACAGCCAGACATATCTTAACGTCGGCGACAACAACCAGAAAAAACAATACCGCGCAATTGTATCTTTCAACACTTCCGGGCTTCCTGCCGGGGCGGTAATCACCGGCGCGAGCTTGAAGGTGAAACAAAGCGGCATTGTCGGCAAAAGCCCGTTCAGCGTATTGGGCAGCCTCAAAGTCCAAGTATGCGGCGGCGCATTTTCCGGCAACAACGCGCTGCAACTTGCCGACTTTGGCGATTCCTGCGGAGCGGTTGTAGGCTACCTGCCTAAAACAGCCATAAGCGGTTGGCGCACCAAAAACTGGGGAAGCGGCATCGTTCCTTACATCAACACGGCTGGAATAACCCAGTTCCGCCTGTTTTTTGGCAAAGACGATAACAATGACCTGCTTGCCAACTATGTGCAATTTTATTCCGGCAACGCTTTGTCATCACAAAGACCGAAACTCATCATAAGATACTACATTCCGTAACAGCGCTTAACAACACGCCCCGCGAAACCTTCATCGCGGGGCGTGTTATCAAACACAACATCCAATAAATAACCCAAGTTGCTAGTTGCTACCCTTGCTTAATTTTTATCGCAGAGGCGCAGAGGACACGGAGAAATTCATTAAAAACTCTGCGCCCTCTGCGACTCGGCGGTTCAAAACAGGCAAAATCCTTCTTCCCTTTTGTTTGAAGGTGGCAACTTGCGTTATTTAACAAACTGCAACTACCCAAACCCTTTGGGAATTTGGGCATAAACCCCGCGCATGGTTTCAGGCAAACCGGAAGCCAGCGCAAACATCAAACGGTCGGTCAAAGAAAGCGGGGTGTCTTCAGGTCTGGGAAGGATGGGCGGCAAAATGCGGATGGTCACCAACGCGCGGCGAGGAAACCGTTTGAAAAAACGGTCTGTTCCAATCACCGCCATAGGAATAATGGGGCAGTTTGCTTCCAGCGCCAGCCGCGCCGTTCCCGTTTTGGCAAGGTTTAATCCCTTCCCTTTTGAGCGCGTGCCTTCCGGAAACATCCCCAATGTCTGCCCGTGAGCAAGGACTTTTGCCGCGTGGCGCATTGCCCATTCGTCTTTCTCTCCGCGATATACAGGAAAAGCGCCAAGATTCCGAATCAACGGGTCAAGCGGAAAACGAAACAACTCCGCCTTGCCCATGTAAAAAATAGGGCGCGGCAGGCTAAATTGCATGGGAAACACGTCAAAATTTGTCACATGGTTGGCGGCGACAATGACCGCGCCGTCCAGCGGGTAATTTTCCAATCCTTCCACGCGCAATTCCATGACGGTTGAAAAAACAGCGCGCGCCACAACGAGCAGCACTTTACGCAAGCGGGTGGCATGAAAAACAAATTTCTTTTTATCACGCGGATCAAAAGAATTTTGCTGATGCAAAGGTTCTCCTCCAAAATGCCGCGCCAAAGGATTAAAACTTAAAATCCTTGTCAAGCGCGGGTCGAAATTGATAACGTTCCAGAACTGAATTAATAATCATGTCGTTTTCCGGGGTGACTTCGGTAAATTCAAACCCAACGTTAAAGGCTTGTGAATTTTCCGGGTCGGGGCGGCACCATGCAGCGCGGGAAGGAATGACCACGCGAATCACAGAGCCGTCTTCGCCGCCTTCGGGAAATTCAATGCCAAGCGTCAGGTGTTTATCCGTTTCGACGGGTTTTTCACCGGCAACCATCACGCCCTTTGCGGTCAAATCCGCCACATAGCCGAGCAAAGATTTATGCAGCAGGTCATACACCGGCGTAAACGCCATCAACTTCTTGCGCGATTCCTTGCGCTGATTCATGAGAGCTCCTTTCTGTTACATCAAAAACACCTCAACCGTTTCGCCCGCGCTTAAGCCTGTGGCATCGGGAACAATGCGCAGCAAGCCATCGGCAAAGGCAAGCGTAAAAATCAAGTTTGACTTTCCAAAGACAGGCTCGGCATACAACCCGCCGCTTTTCTGAATTAATTTCACAGGCTGCCAGTCTTCACGCCCGGCTTGCGAAGGCAAATTGACCGTTAACTTTGCCTGCACGCTGGCTTTTTGTTTGGGAAGCGCGCCAAGCAATTTTTCAATCACAGGCACAACAAGCAAATATCCATTTACCAATGCGCTGACGGGATTGCCCGGCAAACCAATGACAGCCTTTTCATTGCACACGCCCAAAATCGTGGGCTTGCCCGGGCGGGTGTTGATTCCATGCACAAGCACGCCCGGCTCTCCCAGTTGGCGGATGACTTCGGCGGTCATATCGCGGGTGGATGCGGATGAGCCAGCCGTGATAATCACCGCGTCACATTTGGCGAGCGCCTTCGCCGCCGCGCCTTTCAACAACTCGAACTGGTCGCTAAAAATCCCATAACGGATGACCTCGCCGCCGGACTTTTCAATCAACGCTCCGAGCGTGTATGAATTAATATCGCGCACTTGCCCCGGACGCGGATTTTCAAACGGGCTGATGACTTCATCCCCTGTGGAAATAATCCCCACCTTAGGCTTTTTGGCTGCGCGAATTTCAGTAATCCCCAGCGCCATGAGTCCGCCAATTTCCGCAGGACGAATGACGCTTCCAGCCGGGATGACAACCTGACCTTTTTGCACATCCTCCCCCACGCGGATTAAGTTCTCGCCATCCGCAGCGGCTTTGAAAACTTCAACTTCATTTGCGCCTGCAATGTGCTGTGTGTATTCCAGCATCACCACGCAGTCCGCGCCTTTGGGGAGCATTCCGCCCGTGTGAATCAACGCGCATTGCCCCGCGCCAATTTCAAACGCGGGAGAATCGCCCATTGGCACTTCGCCGATGAGAGTTAAATACGCGGGGAGCGATTCGCTTGCCCCGAAGGTGTCTTTTGCGCGGACGGCGTAGCCATCCACTGTGGCGCGGGGAAATTCAGGCAGCGGATGCGGGGCAATCACATCCTGCGCGGCGACACGGTTGAGGGCGCGAATCACTTCGATGGGTTCAGAATCAGGCTGGCGGGTTGGGATGTGCGCGAGCAGTTTTTCGCGGGCTTGGTCAGGCGGGAGGAGGGTTAAAAATTCAGGCATAGGATTGGAAGGTTAAAAGTTGAAAATAAAGATTGATGGTTAACGAAGCCAAAAGTTTATGGCGATGAAGTAGGCGGTTAAGCCAAAGACGGCAAGCGCGTTGGCGGTGAGCAGTTTCCAATTGGGTTTGCCGCCAAGTGAAATATAACGAAGCAAAACAATTTGCAAAACGGCGAACGGCAAAGTCAGCAGGGAGGTCCACAATACCGAGAAGCCGAACAACAGCGAAATGATAAATATAGTATAAGCAAAAACAACAATCGCATGATGAAACGGCACGGCGCGTTCCCATGTCATTTGACGAAGCAAAGTGGCGCGCTGATATTTTTGGTCATCTTGAAATGTGGTGAAGTTAAGAACAAGCAAATAGGCAAGCGCAAGCGCGGTTAATGGAACGATAATGAAAACCAACAGACGGTGATATTGCCCGTATTGCAGCACAAATCCAATGGAGGGAATCACATAGGCAAGGTGAAAGGCAAGCGCCAATTCGCCGAAGCCGCGCTCAAGCAAACGAATCGGGGGAACGGAATAGGCGAGAATCAAAATCAGCGAGAGCAGTAAAAAAAGAAAAAATGGAATGGGCGCGGATTGGCTTACATACAGCAAATACGCAAGGACGGCATTAACCGTCAGCAGCGCAATGGAAAGATGGAGCATCCGGCTGCGAAGCGTCTCTTTTTGCTGCGGAGTTTCATCTTTTACAAGCGGCTCATGGCGCGGGCGAAAGACTTCCGATAATAAAGCCATGCTCATTTGCGCGAAAAGGATTCCAACAAAGCCAAGCCAAAATATGAACGCGCTGAAAGGTTTGCCAAGATACGCGGGAATGCTCGCGCCGAGCGTGTAGGTCAATGCGGCGAGAAGAAGGTGAAGCGGACGGGTGAGTTTGAGGAGAGGCATTTCGATTGCCGGTGTTCGGTATTCAGTGTTCGGTGTTAGTGGAGAAAAATTTCAAGGCGTTGAACGGCTTGCGGCAGGTTTTTTCTTCCCAAGCCAAGCCGAAAGTGATTGCCTGTGTCATCATACATTGTGCCGGGCAAAATCATCACGCCCGCAGTTTTAACAAGCCGTTCGCAAAATTCATCCACGCCGCCTTTGAGCAGTTTTGGGAACGCCATTGAACCTGCCTGCGGGCGCATCCACTGAAACCAGTCGGGGTAACGCGCGAAGAGCTGGTCTATGATTTTCAAATTATTTTGAATGATGTTTAAGTTTTTATCAATCAACGCTTGACGGTTACGCAGCGCGACTTCAGCAAGAAACTCGCTCGGCGCGGAGTTGCAGATGGTGGTGTAGTCTTTGAGCGATGCCATGCGCTCGTAAATTTTTCGGTTTTTTGTCGCCACCCAGCCAATACGCAAACCAGCCAGCCCGTAGGTTTTGGAAGTGACGCCCAGCGAAACGGCATGTTCGCCCATGTCGCACGCGGCGGGGAGTCGCAGCGCGGGGTCATATTCCGATTCGCGGTACACCTCGTCAAAAAACAAGAGCAGATGATTTTTCTGCGCAAACAGATTCAGTTCGTCAAAATCCGCGCGGGGCATTAAGTAACCCGTTGGGTTGTGCGGCGTGTTGACCACAATGGCTTTTGTGGCGGGTTGAATCAAACGGCGCAGTTCGTTTACGTCCAGCCGCCAGCCGTTTTCTTCGCGTGCCAGCCACGGCGTTACATCACAGCCGATGCTTTTTGCCACCTCGCTCAACGACTGGTAATGCGGCGTGTGAACAATGATGTGGTCATTTTCTTTCAATGCGGCGAGCATGAACAAATAAATCGCTTCGCCCGCGCCGGTATGCACAAGGATGTCTTCAATCTGCATGGAATTATACAGCCCGCAGATTTCTTTGCGGAGCGCGGGGCTGCCCTGCGATTCGGTGTATCCCAGCCAGACGGATTGAAACTTTTCCGCCGCGCCTTCTTCCAAGGCGAGCAAATCGGCAATGGACATGGCTTCGCAGTCGGACGAGCCGAGTAAAAATTCGGCGTTGAATTCGTATTTGGCGAAATAGCGTTCAAGTTTGAAAGGGGGAATCATGTTCAGTAATCAGTACAGTAATCAGTAATCGGTTTTCAGTAATCGGTTTTCAGTATTCAGTTGGATGATTTAAGAATTTTTTTGAAATCGCGGTAGTGAATTTGATTATGCAGGTAAAGCATTTTAATCATTTCACGCAGGGTGGTTTCTCCCAGATAGGGATGCCTGCCTTTAATTTCCAATTCCTCCAACTTCAACGCAGAGACCCACGCAATCGCCTCCGCGCGGACTTGTTTGTATTGTTCCAGCAGTTCGGCGGGCGACAGGTTTTTTGTTTTTTCCTGCTGGGAGGCATTGTAGCGGTCAATTGAAAAATCACCCGACGCGCCCGCGCCGCCCTGCCGAATCGACTCAAATAGTTTAATCAATCCGCGCTCGGAAGTGACAAAATGCGAAAGAATGTGTTTCATCGTCCATGTTTCGCCTTCGGTGTACACTTCCGCGCTCCATTGTTCGTCCGACAAGGAAGAAAACATCTCAAAAAATTTATCGCCTTCGGATTTTAGTTTTGCAGTTAGTTCATCAATTTCAGACATTGACTCTCTCTCCTTTTTTAAGG
>DAOTZP010000022.1:0-2543 GCA_034434265.1 Anaerolineales bacterium
TAATCCGTTTGCAGGCGGCGCAGGGAATCTTCCACCGCGTTCATGATGTGGGCGCGGCTCAATCCCTGATTGTTTGGTCCTTTTCCCATTTCTCCGCGGACTTTGGTGGCAAGCACAATCTGGTCGCGGGGCAGTTTGCGCTCCTTCATCCAATTGCCAATGTACGTTTCTGACACGCCGCCCGGGTTGCCCTCCACCCATTTGGAGTAAATGTCTGCGGTGTCGAAAAAGTTGATGCCTGAGTCAAATGTCGCGTTGAGGATGGCGCGCGAATCCGTTTCATTGAGCGACCATCCAAATTGCATCGTTCCCATGCAAAGCGGGGAGACTTTCAATCCTGTTCTGCCGAGTTTTCTGTATTCCATAATTCCTCTTGAAACATAAATTTATTTTTTTAACAATGCTTTTACCCTTTCGCCCAGCTCGCCGATGTGAAAAGGTTTTGCAAGATAATCGTTTGCGCCCGCCCCAAACGCCACCACGCGGCTGTCTTCGTCATTTAAGGCTGTCACAATTAAGATGGGCGCGCTGTAAAATTTTGCAAATGTTCGAATCATGCGGCATAATTTGAACCCGTCCGGGTCGGGCATCATCAGGTCGAGAATAAATAAATCAGGTTCAAATTGAAGGGCTGCTTCAATGGCTTGCGAACTTTTGTTAATGGCAAGCGCTTCATACCCGATGCTTGCAAGGTATTTTTCAAACAAGTCGGTCACTTGCGGCTCATCATCCACAATCAGAATTTTTGTCATGTTTTTTTCCTGTTTCTTAATTGTAAGATAAAAGAGCGCGCAAAATTTGGCTGAAAAATTTTGTGATGAAATCGGAATGATTACGCCTTGAAAATCACATCCAGATAATTTTTTAACAAATCGCTGACCAATCCGCGCATGGGAATGGAAGCCGCCATGCCGTAAACGGGCGCCATTGCGCCTTTTTCTTCCGGGTGGGTTTTGACATGCTCCACGGCGTTGCGCAAATCTTCCAGAAAACGTTCCGCCACGCCTTGCCGGGTATGGCGCAGGGTGACGCATAAGTGGACGCAGGCGGGATTGTGCAAGCCGTTCAAACTCCATTTTTTCTTTCCCATTTCATCCAGCACTTTGTAAATGTTTATTGAAGGCGAATCAAACGCAATGACAAACAATGGATTTCCCATTACGCGCAGTTCGGGAATTTGGCGAATCCCTTGTTTGATTTTTTCCGCCGTTTCAAGGATTTGTTTTGTGGCTTGCAGGTAGCCTTCCTCGCCGATGGAGGTCAGCGCCGCCCAGCAAGCCGCGCTTAACGCGCCCGGTCTGCTCCCTGCAAATGTGGGGGAGAAATACAAACCGCCAGGCCATTCTGTGATTGTGTAATACTGATAGCGCCGCAGGTTTTTGTTTCTATACAAAATGACGGAAGTGCCTTTGGCTGCATACCCATATTTGTGCGTATCCGCCGATATGGATGTGACGCCGGGCAGACGAAAATCAAACTTTGGCACGGGGTAGCCGAGTTTTTCCGCCCACGGCAAAACAAAACCGCCGAGACAGGCATCGGTATGGAAGCCGATGTTTTTCCGGCGGGCGATTTCGGACATTTCTTCAATCGGGTCAATTGCCCCATGCGGAAAAGAAGGCGCAGACCCGACAATGACAATGGTGTTGCGCGTCACTGCGCGTTTTACCTCGTTTACATCGGCGCGGAATTTTTCATCCACGGGGACGTGAATCATCTTAATTCCAAAATATTGGCTGGCTTTGTCAAATGCCGCGTGGGCTGTCACAGGCGCTATCATTTCGGGTTTGCGAATCCCTTTTTCTTCCCGCGCCCAATCGCGGTAGGTTTTCATTGCCAGCATAATGCTTTCCGTCCCTCCCGAAGAAATAGTTCCGCAGGTATGCTCGTCGCCGCCCAGCATATCCGCCGTCATTGCTGTAATTTCCGCCTCAAATTTGGTCGTGCTTTTCCATACGTCCGCGTGCAGCGGATTGCTTTGTGAGTTCAGCGCATACACTTGATTCAAAAACTCAATGTGCTGCGGGTCGCCGTGATACACCGCCCCGGAAAGGAAGCCCTCCTTCCAGTGCGGCTCTTCTTCCTTAACCATCGCTTCCATTTCGCGTAAAATTTCCCCGCGGCTGCGTCCCGCTTGCGGAATTTTCGTAAAGGTGGGAAACCGGTTTTTGTACGGGCGCATGGAGCGTTCCAATTCCTCCATCACTTCGGCGGATTGACGGTCAATTTTTTCTTTGACTGCCGGAATTTTTTTCAACCGTTTTTCCAAAAACGCCGCCGCGCGCGGGTTAAGATTGGACATCAACTTCATCAACATCTCTTCAACGCTCATCACAGAATCTCCATTTATATTTTGAAATCAGCGCGGAACTGCGCGCGCTTTATGTAAAAATGACACGACCATGTTTTTCTCAAATTTCTTTTGATATGATTAAGTAGTTCATCGAATGTTCTTTTACAGAATGTGACGGCAGACCGCTGACCATAGACTGCGGTCTGCCGTCAGCGGTCAACTTTTGTTAAATTTCTTTTGCCTTTTTACT
>DAOTZP010000023.1:0-10113 GCA_034434265.1 Anaerolineales bacterium
CCCGGCACTTCGTAAAACCAGCCGGTGTTGCGCAAGGCATACCCAATTTGCAAATCAGGCTGCAAATCCAGCGTGGGGCGCGGAACAGCAGTGACCAAACTGGAAAGCGGGTATTGATAATTCAAGCGCGGCTCCGGCTCCCGGCATATTTTCCATTTTTTTTCGTCATCAGCAAGGCAAATGGGGGGAAAATCATCGGCAAAATCGGGGGGGCGAAATTCAAGGGAACGTAAAAGCGGGTCGGCAAACTCCATCACCCAGCGGGGATACTCCGGGGTGACAAAAAGGTTTGGGGTCGGTGTGGGCGTGCGGGAGGGAAGCGGAAGCGCGGTTTGCGCGGCAAGCGGCGCAAAGGGCGTGATGCCATTTGAAGGGGCGGGCGCGGCAGCCGGAGGAGAATCAAACATCGCGCAGGCGAAAATAAAAATTAAAAACGGGGTAAAAAACAGCGGGCGTTTCATCATGCTTGAATTGTAAAGCCAACCTGCGAAGGATTGATGATTCTCTAACAAAAATCTTATTCCTGATGGATACAATTTTTTTCAAAATTCAGGAGGCAACCATGACAGAACCTCAAACCTTTAACTTCAAGGCGGAGACCAAACAGCTGCTTCACATCCTCATTCACTCGCTGTATAAAGACCGCGAGGTTTTTTTGCGTGAATTGATTTCCAACGCTTCGGACGCAATGAACCGCCTGCGCTTTGAAATGCTGACCAACCCAAATGTGTTGGACCCAAACGCGGAGTTGAAGATTCACATCCGCGCGGATAAGGATTCCCGCACGCTGACGATTCAGGATACGGGCATTGGCATGACCCGCGAGGAGATGATTGACCATCTCGGCACGATTGCCCAATCCAGCGCGCGCAAGTTTTTGGAAACCGCAAAAGAAAAAAATCTGGATGCGACAGGCATGATTGGTCAATTTGGCGTGGGCTTCTATTCCGTTTTCATGGTGGCGGAATCGGTCAAGGTCACGTCGCGTTCGTTCCGCCCGGAAGCGGAAGCGGTGGCATGGCACGCCACAGGCGACGACTCGTATCAAATTGAGGCGGCGGAAATGCCGGAACGCGGGACGAAAATCGAAATCAAGTTAAAAGAAGACGCGGCGGAGTTCGCGGAAGAGTACCGCATTAAGAACATCATCCACAAACATTCGGATTACATCGGCTTCCCCATCTATGTCGGCGATGAGAAAGAAGCGGTGAATAAACAGGTTTCATTGTGGCGCTCGCCGCGGAATGAAATTACAGAAGAGCAATATAAAGATTTTTACCGCCAAACCACACTGGATTTTGAAGAGCCGCTGGCGAAGATTCACTTTGTCACCGACGCGCCGGTGCAGTTGTACGCGCTTCTTTACATCCCCGCCAAAGCGGAGCGCGGCATTTTTGCGCTGCGAAAAGACGACGGCTTGAAGTTGTATTCGCGCAATATTTTGATTGACGAATACAACAAAGACCTGCTGCCCGAATATTTGCGCTTTGTGCAAGGCGTGGTGGATTCGGAAGACCTGCCGCTGAATGTCTCGCGCGAGACGGTTCAATCCAGCGGGTTGATGCCGAAGTTGAAAAAAGTCTTAACGGGACAAGTGATTAAAGAATTGGAATCGCTTGCCAAGAAGGACGCGGAAAAATATCATCAATTCTGGAGCGAGTTCGGCGCGTACATTAAACAGGGAATTGCCGCCAGCCCAATGGATGCCGAATCGCTTCACGGGTTGCTGCGCTTTAGGACCAACTTGCATCCTGAAACGTGGACTTCGCTTTTGGAATATGTCGAGCGCATGAAGGAAGGTCAAACCGAAATTTATTACATCGTGGGCGAAGACCCGAAATCGGTTTTGCTCAGCCCGCATTTGGACGCCTTCCACGCGCAAGGTTTGGAAGTGTTGCTGCTCACCGACCCGATGGATTCGTTTATGCTGATGGGCTTGCGGAAATATAAAGATTGGGAATTAAAGAATGTGGCGCAAGCCGAAGTGAAAATGGATGAGAAGGAAAAGGAAAAAGCCGAAGCGGAGAAAATCCCCGATGCGGATTTTAATGCGCTCATCGAAAAGTTCAAGCAAGTTCTGGGCGAGCGGGTGAAGGATGTCCGCGCCAGTTCGCGGCTTTCGCAATCGGTTGCGCGGCTGGCAGACCCCGATGGAACGATGAATCCTGAAATGCAGCGCGTGTATAAATTTCTCGGCAAGGAGTTTGAAATTCCAAAAAAGATTTTGGAGTTGAATCCTTCACATCCCATTTTGAAGAGATTGCTCAAACTGGAAGACGCGGATTTGCAAAACGCGATTATGCTGCAAATTTTCGACAGCGCGCTGCTGGTGGAAGGGATTCACCCAGACCCGTCCAGCATGGCTCCGCGCGTGCAGCAGATTATTGAAGCGGCGTTGGGAAGGTAAAAGGAAAATGTAGCGCAAGTCTCCGGCTTGCGAGGCAAATCAGAGATTTGCGCTACAGGTTACAGATTATAAGTTCGATAAAAAATTATGAATCTACAACTTTTTGAAAAACAACAATACCTGAATATTGAAACGTTCCGCAAAGACGGGCGGGGCGTAAAAACACCCGTTTGGTTTGGGCAAGACAGAAATACGCTCATCATCTGGACTCAGGCGAATTCGGGCAAAGCCAAGCGCATACGCAACAACGGCAGGGCAAAAATTGCGCCATCAGACGCGGCGGGGAACGCGCTGGGAGCATGGCAGGATGTGGAAGCGCGCGAGGATGCCTCCCCGCGCGCGCTTGAACGCGCGGTTTCAATTTTTCAAAAAAAGTATGGATGGATGTTCAAAGCATTTCTATTGATGGGAAAACTTCGCAAGGCGCGATACACCACAATTCAAATCACTTTGCAATAGCGGCATTCCTTCGGCGCATTGCCCATAGAATCATCTTAAGAATTTGCAGGCGGTAGGCAAGCCTTCCGCGCCATAGTTGATGTTCGCCGAGACCATAATACAAGCGCAGCCACCAATCGGAAGGGGAGGAAAAAGTCCGCCGCGCAAACTGCCATGCGCCCGCTTCCTTCCATTCTGAAAAACAGCGCTGGGGCCAGCCGTTTGGATATTCATTCACACCCGCAGGCGGTGTGATTTTTTTTACCGGCACATCTTTGGGAATGATTGTCATGCTGTATAAAACTTCAAGGCGGTTTTGCAAAGCCTCATCACGCCAGTTGATTGACGGGGCGTGATGCTCCACAAGGCTGATGATGTCGGCAACCCATTTCAATTGCAAAGGCTTGCGCGGCGTGGCGGGAAAAAGATGGCGGCGTAAATGGCGTATCAAATAATCGAGCATGGCGGATGGGTTTGGCGCAAAAACCGCCTTGCCTTCAATGTTGATTTGTTCAAACGGCGCGTCGAAACCTTTGAACTCATCATCGGGCAAATTATCCACCGGCGACCTGCCTTGCGGGTCGTAGTGATGGATTTCAATGCGGGTTGAAATTCCATTTCGAGGCGGCGAATCCGCTTTGACTTCTTTTGGAATTCGCCCGGCGGGTGGGGGGTCAACGCGGAAACCGGCGCGGGCGAGCGCTTGCACAGCGGGCGGCACATCCTCGCGGCGGAGCAGCAAATCCAAATCGCTTGTCGGGCGCAGCGCCGGGTCGGAATAATATTGATACGCAAGCGCAAGTCCTTTAAGAACGGCAATTTGAATTCCCGAAGTTTGCAGCAGCCGATTGACTTCAATTAAAGTTTGCGCATGGGATTGATTGAGCGTGCGATGACGAAGATACAAACCTTTGAGCGTTTGCTCCGTTTGTTTGGGAATGGACGCCCCCGAATGTTTCAGATGATGCCAAAGCAGCGGCGCCATGCCGTGCAATTCCGCCTGCGCAGGCAGGCTGTTCCACGCGGTGAAATTTTTTGCCTGCGCGGAAATTTCTTCGTACAATGAATCCGTTGCGCGCGCGCGCGCGCATAAGGCAAGCAAACGATACGCGGAATTTATATGAGCGAGCGAATCCATTGCGCGGCGCTTTCAAGGTTGGAATATTTTAATTCAAACGCTTTCACTTGTTTGGCAAGACGCGCGGTCTCTTTCATGCCGCGCGATTCAAAATTGCGGGCATTGACCAAAGATTGCATGAGATGGAACAACGTCCCGGCGGGGGTTAACTTGCGGGCGGAAAATTCCGCGCCCGCGGCATAGCGCGGAAAAATCACCACCCGCGGAATGACGCCCGCTGGCGGAACATGGTCACGGAACAAAGCGGGCGCAATCCACGCGCTGCCGTCTTTGAATTGCAAAAATTCTTCCGCTTCCAATTTTTCTTTTTGCCAACCCTGCCACAAAAACGCCGAACCGCGCTTAAGCGCAAGCGAGCGGGCAAACCCGTGAATCACATCTTCGCCAACGGGCATGGAAACCGCTTCATCGGTGAGGTAATCAAACCCTTGCGTCAGCAGCCATGCAGTTAATGTGGATTTTCCGCTGCCGCTTTTGCCGCACAGCATTACGCCTTTACCATTCAAAGCCAGCGCGGCGGCATGATAAATGAGATGCGTGTCAGACGCGCCAATGAGACGGGTGAGGGTTTCCTGCATCAAAAATTGCAAAACCGCCTCAAAGCGGGCTTGTGAAAGCAAAGCGCCGCCCCGTTCTGTAACCTGAAAGGCTGCAGAATCAAGGGCGGCGGCATGGATTTCAGTTAAACAAGGGGGTTGGTTTTTAATACAATGCGCAAGGTGAATCCGCAAAGATTGATACAGGGCAGGGTGTTCAGCGCGCAGTTGAACGCTCCGCCCGCCAAAAGAAACCGCCAAACTTTGATTCACAATGCAAACGTCACAACGCGCATCAATGGCAATTCGGAAGGCATGGATATTAACATGTAATTTCAATCGGAACGCTTTGGGTAATTGTGTCTGTCCCGTTTGCCGGGTCCACAAAGCTCCACACAACAGACAAAACGCCAATTGTTCCAAATAAGGGGCTGTCGGGCGTTACGGTGACATCAATGGAAACTTCGCCATTGACATCGGTGGTGAGCGTGCCGGTTAAGGATGCGGGAGAAGTAATTGTGCCAGAGGGAGCGCCAACATAGGAGAGGGTATATTGCAGTTCAATTCCTGCCGTGGCGGGGTCCACGGCGGCAAAAAAGCGCACGGGCTGACCATCCCAGCACGGACTGCCGGAGGGGAGAAACAACGGGGGGGCGGGAGTGGTTAATACAAGCGGGGAGACGGAGGTCTGCGCGTGAGCAGGCAGCACCCCGGCGGCAAGCTCGGGCTTGCTCCACTGGGAAGGCAAATTGGAAAGCGCGGCGGCGCCAAGTGCGGCGGCGGCGACTTTCATCGCATCGCGGCGGGTGAGTCTTTTGGAAGATTTTGTCATGTGTTTTTTCCTTTGCGTTGTTGCAATGATTTGGTTTAAGAATTTTTTCAAAAAGCGAACTGCTTTTATGTCTTATGTTCAGCGCTGGCGCATTGCGCCCTGTCGAATAAACCCTTGAATGGTCTCGAAAACATCCACAGGAATTTGCCCTGCAGCATCGGGGTACAATGCAATCAAAATTTCAATCATTTCAGAGAGAGACCGCGCGCCATCGCATAACTGCCAAATCAGCGCGCCTGTTTGATTAATATGTAAAACAAAGTTCTGCGACGGATGAAGCAGCACCATTTCGCCATCAAGGGATTGAATTTGAAATCCCTCCACCGGAACGGGGACCGCGTTTAACTGCAAGGCTGGTTTATTTTCCATGCCATGAAGAGCTTTCGCTGCCGACGGAAGACGAGGTCAATTCGCTGACAAAGTTGATGGTTTGTGTGCAGGATGAGCCGCCGACGATGAATGTAATTTCCACATTGCCGGGCAGGGTATTGACTGTGACTTCGCAAAACACAGAGATAACGCCGCCCGCGCCGGAGGTTGTCGTGCCATTGGGCGTGTGAATGGTGACGCCGCTGCCAGAGAACAGATAAGTCACATCAATCCCAGCCAATGCGGGGAAAAGGGTTGCGCCCATAAAACCGCTGCGCAGCTCCGGCAGGGAAATAAAGTTGCCGGCTGTGATACTGTCGTTGCATTCGATTAAGAATTCCGAAGTTTGCGCGTGGGCGGGCAGCACGCCTGCGGAAAGGCTTGGTTTACTCCATTTATCCGGCAGGTTGGCAAGCGCAGCCGCGCCAAGCGCGGCAGCGGCGGCTTTCAGCGCATCGCGGCGTGAAATCTTTTTTGTTGAAGCCTTCATCTACTTTTCTCCTTGACGCGAATACATCCAATTCAATTCCCGAAATTTTGCCGCGATGTCTTCGCGCATATCCTGTTCGGTCATGCGCCATTCCCAGTTGCCGCCAAGCCGCGAAGGAAAATTCATGCGGGCTTCGCCGCCGAGGTTAAGCGCGTCTTGCATGGGCGTAATGGCTAATTTTGCCACAGAACTCCAAACGCCGCGAATCAAATCCCATGCAAAGTCACTGCCATCCACGCGCATATAGCGGCGGGCAAAATCGCGCTCTTGTTCGGTCATGGATTCGTAACACGCGCGCGCGGTGTCATTATCATGCGTGCCGGTGTAGGCAACGCAATTTGGAACATAATTGTGCGGCAGGAAGGGGTTATCAGGTCCTGAAAAGGAAAATTGAAAGACCTTCATGCCGGGCAGGTTAAAGGCTTCCAACAGTTCAATGACATCAGGCGTCACCAAGCCCAAGTCTTCCGCTATGATGGGCAGTTCCTTCACGCCCAAATCTTTTTGAATGGCTTTGAAAAAATCTTTACCGGGGCCTTTCACCCACCTGCCATTTTGCGCGGTGGATTCAGACGCCGCAATTTCATAATAACCGGCAAACCCGCGAAAATGGTCAAGGCGCAAAATATCAAACATTTTCAAACAGGCGTGAATGCGCGACAGCCACCAGGCATACCCTTCTTTTTTGTGAACTTTCCAATTGTAAAGCGGGTTGCCCCACAACTGCCCGGTGGCGGAAAATCCATCCGGCGGGACGCCCGCCACCACCGTTGGGCTGCCTTGTTCATCAAGAAAGAATAATTCCGGGCGCGCCCACACATCGGCGGAGTCGTATGCCACAAAGATTGGAATATCGCCGATGATTTGAATATTGCGCTCATGCGCGTAAGCGCGGAGTTTATTCCACTGGCGGAAGAATAAAAATTGATAAAACGCATGACGGGTGATTTCATCGGCGAGTTCTTTTTTTGCCTTATCCAGCGCGGATTTTTTTCTTGCGCGAAGCGGCTGCTCCCACCCGTTCCATGCGCCGCCGCCGTTGGCTTCTTTGAGCGCCATGAAGAGGGAGTAATCTGCCAGCCATGAGGCGTTTTGTTTGCGGAAGGAGTCAAACTCGCGGGAAAAGGTCTGCGGGTTGGCTTTATACCGCGCGTATGCTTTGCGAAGCAGTTCGGTTTTGCGTGGAATTAAATTTCCAAAGTCCACGCGCGCGGCGGGCAATTCGCGCAAGGGGTCTAAATCCCGGTCATCGAGCAAGCCGTGTGCCAGCAAATCTTCCGGGCTGATTAAGTAGGGGTTGCCCGCAAACGCGGAAAAAGATTGATACGGTGAATCGCCGTATCCCGTTGGTCCAAGCGGAAGCACCTGCCAATATGCGCAATGGGTGGAGGCAAGCCAATCCACAAACCGGTATGCTTGCGCGCCGAGGTCGCCAATGCCATAAGGGGAAGGCAGGCTGGTAAGGTGAAGGAGAATTCCTGATGAACGCTTCATGTTTTACTCTTTAATAAGGGATTGATAAAGTTCAAGATATTTTTTTGCAGAGTTTCCCCATGAAAAATCCTGCGCCATGCCTGCGCGCTGCATTTTTTGCCACTGCGGCTGGTCGGCATAGGTCCTAAACGCGGATTTGAGGGCGGCATTCAAAGAGAGGTGGTGGACTTTTTGAAAGACAAAGCCGGTTTTGCCGTGTTCGACTGTATCGTTCAAACCGCCCGCGGCGCGCACAACGGGGATGCATCCATAGCGCATGGCAATCATTTGCGAAAGTCCGCAAGGCTCGTAACGCGAAGGCATAAGGAGCATATCCGCGCCGCCATAAATTTGACGCGCGAGCGCGGCGTCGTAACGGGTGATGACTTTAATTCTTTCGGGGTTTTCCTGCTGCAAGGCAAGGGCGGCTTCCTCCAGTTTCAAATCTCCCGTGCCTAAAATAACCGCCTGCCATTCCAGTTTTCTTAAACTTTTCAAGGCTTTGAGCGCAACATCCACGCCTTTTTGCACATCCATGCGCGAGACGATGGCAAGCAGCGGGGTATGGGGCAAAAGCGGCAGGTCAAGTTTTTGTTGCAGCGCGGCTTTGTTGGCGGGGCGTCTGTCAAGCGAGTTGGGGTCAAAGTTTTCCGCCAAAGCCGGGTCGGAAGCGGGGTCGAAGGATTTTGTATCCAGCCCGTTGAGGATTCCCATCAAGGTTTCGCGGCGGGTTTGTAAAAATTCATCCAGCCCGCATCCATATTCCGGCGTGAGGATTTCATTTGCGTAAGTGGGTGAAACTGCAACAATGGCGTCGGAAGCCCACAGTCCCAATGGCAGGGGCAGTGTGCGCGCCCATTCGGGCAGGTCGGTTTGGGCAAGCTTGATGCCGTATTTTTCAAAAACAGCTGTAACATCCGCGCCCATGTAGGGAAGGTTGTGCAAGGTCAAAACGGAGGCAGGGCGTTTTCCGCCGTCCTCCCAGCTGGAAGCCAGTGCGCCATATACACTGATGGCGGTATGCCAATCGTTTGCGTGGATAATATCCGGCGTCCATGAAATATGAGTGGGAAGTTCAAGGGCGGCGAGCGAGAAGAACGCGTATTTTTCAGTATCCAGCTTTGCGTCTGAGGAATAGACGGAGCCATTTGCGCGAATTGGCTCGCCGGAAATCAAGTACACGGGCATTCCGTGAAGTGAGGTTTCATACGCCTGCGCTTGCGCGTCCGCCGCGTGTTTTAGGGAAAAAATCCCCAATGGTTTAAGGGAGTCAGACTTAATGACCGGATGGTAAGGCAGCGCCATGCGCACATCAATTTGCAGGGTTTCGCTGGAAAGGCTGCGCAGAGCAAGCGGCAAAGACCCCGCCACATCGCCCAGTCCTCCAACTTTTACAAAAGGGTCAGATTCAGCGGCGAGAAACAAAATGCGAATATGTTTTGGCATGGGCACAATTTTACATGAAAAAGGGCGGACGAAAAAATGTATTTTTCACGGCTGAATTGTTAATCAACTTGAAATGCGCAAGAAATCTCCATACAGAGTAAAATATTTGCATAAAACTATGGAAAACTACCCCTACTACATTGCTTACATTGCTGTGTTAATTGGAGGGTGCTTAATAAGCGGCTTTTTATTTCTACGGGTTTGGCGCGCAAGAAACATGCCGGGCGCCTACGGGTTGTTACTGGCTATCGCGTGCGTGATTGAATGGTCTTTGACTTACGTTATGGAAATTGTGCGCCCGAACCTGTCGGAAAAAATTTTGTGGGGAAAGTTGGAATATTTGGGGATTTCGTTCATTATCGTCGGCATTTTTATTTTTGTTGTGCAATATAGCGGGCATGGAAAATGGCTGACCACGTTTCGGGTGAGTCTCTTACACTTGATTGCGTTGAGTTTTTTTATTGTGGCGCTCACCAACGAGCGGCACGGGCTGATTTGGTCTGAAATTCAGTTAACGAATCAACTTCCGTTTGGTCCAATGGATTTGGAACACGGAAAAGGATTTATCTTCTTTATTATTTTTCAGTACGCGCTCATCCTCATTGTGACTGCGCTGCTGTTTCAGGTATATCGCCGCGACCAAAGTTTGTACCAAAGTCAGGCGCGCACCATGCTGATTGGCATGTCGTTTCCGTGGCTGGCAAATGTGGCGTATATTCTGGGGTTCTCCCCCATCCCAACATTGGATTTAACCCCGGTTGCTTTAACCCTGACCAATATATTCCTTTCCGTCGGTTTTTTGCGTTATCACTTTATGGATTCGCAGCCGATTTCACACAGCGCCATCTTCAACGCCATGGAAGACGGCTTGATTGTGCTTGACCGAAAAGAACGCATTGCGGATGTGAATCCCGTGGCGGCGTTTATCTTTCAAAACATCAGCAGTCTGGTTGGTCAACCCATTCAAAGAGCGCTGCCCAACTG
>DAOTZP010000024.1:0-1760 GCA_034434265.1 Anaerolineales bacterium
TTTTGCTCTACGGCGGAGTTCGCAATCCCAAAACGCTGGCGCACATTGAAGAATTGATTGCTTCGGCATGATTCTTGCAGCGCGTCAATGACATTGACAAAAATCATCTCGCTGGTTGGCGTAAGCGGCGTTGGCAAAACAACCCTTGCCCGCGCTTTGTGCGCGCCCGGCGCATTTCTCTTTGCGCCCGAACAACATAACGAGCGCCCTTTTCAAGCCCTCTTCAAGCAGGATGCAAAATACGCGCTTGCCAACCAGTTGGACTATCTGCTCTTTCGCGCCGAACAGGAACGCGAAATGCGCGCGCAGGAAAAAACGGTTGTGATGGACGGCGGGCTTGACTTGGACTTTCACGGATTCACGCGCCTTTTTCATACCCGCAAATTTCTCACCGCCCCCGAATTTGACCTGTGCCGCAGGTTTTACCTTCACACCCGCGCCCTCATGCCCGCCCCCGACCTTTTCGTTCACCTCACCGCGCAGCCCGAAATCGTGCGGGCGAGACTCGCCTCGCGGAATAGAATCAACATCGCCTCAAGTGAAGACGCGGAACTGCTTGAACGCTGCATCCAAGACTGGCTTGCATCCCTGCCTGCCAGCCAAATCCTGCATCTGGATGTTTCAGATGAAGACGTCAATTTTTCACACAGCATTCAATTGATTTTACAAAAACTCGCCAATATGGGTAATATTTTTTAGAGCAAATTTGTCTAATTCGCATGAAAAATTTTAGAACTGTCTCCAAAATCATCGAACCTCAACTGGTAGTGGAAGGCGCGGGCGTTTTGCTGCGCCGTTCGTTCGGTCCGCATGTGACCAACCTCTTCGACCCGTTTTTGTTGTTTGACCATTTTGCCTTTAACAACCCGCTTGAAGGTCCCATTCGCGGGTTTCCCACGCACCCGCATCGTGGCATTGAAACCGTGACGTACATGCTCGATGGCTTTGTCGCACACCGCGACAGCATTGGCAACGCGGGGGTTATCGGCGCGGGCGACGTGCAGTGGATGACCAGCGGGCG
Source organism: Anaerolineales bacterium (assembly GCA_034434265.1). Classification (GTDB taxonomy): domain Bacteria; phylum Chloroflexota; class Anaerolineae; order Anaerolineales; family Villigracilaceae; genus Villigracilis. The sequence goes on from DAOTZP010000024.1 coordinate 1,022, forward strand.
CGGCATTTTGCACGAAGAAATGCCCAAGCGCGGCGAAAGTGGAAACATCTACGGCTTTCAACTGTGGGTCAATTTGCCTGCCGCGCAAAAAATGAGCGAGCCCCGCTATCAGGAAATTAAAGCCGGCGGTATCCCCGTAGTGGAAAAAGACGGCGCGCAGATTCGCCTTGTGGCAGGCGTGATTGATGGCGCGCGCGGACCTGTTACTGAAATTGCCGCCTCACCTTTGTATATGGATGTGAAACTGAAAGCAGGCGCGGAGTTTGCGCTGCCCGTTCCGCAAGGTCATACCGTGCTGGCGTATTTGTTTGAAGGCGCGGGCGAGTTTGGCGGCGAAGTGGCGGAATCGGTCTGCATGATTCAATTCAACAACGACGGTGAAAGCGTGCGAATTAAATCCGCAACCGGCGCGCGCTTTATGCTTATCGCGGGCGCGCCGTTCAAAGAACCAATTGCCCCGTACGGTCCATTTGTCATGAATACAATGGAAGAAATTAAACAAGCCATTAATGAATTAAGAAACGGCACATTTATTCGATAAAGGAGCAAGCCGCGGAAGTTGTTCTGCGGCTTTTATGTTTATGTCACAGGTGATTTACGGCAATCGACTCGGCAGGGAAGGAAAACTGCGTTTGGGATGCAGCGCGGTGATTTTTGATGAACGCCGCGAAAAAGTTTTGCTCACCCGGCGGGCTGATAATGGGCATTGGTGTTTGCCCGGCGGGCAAATGGAATCAGG
>DAOTZP010000025.1:0-4540 GCA_034434265.1 Anaerolineales bacterium
CGCCACGATTTTTTTGCTTCGCCTTCGAGGAACCGCGTAATGGCTCTATTCACCGCTTCGCGCCGCTCCAGCATCACCATGTGACCGGACGCGCCGATGTCGGCATCCTCGCAGCCGGGGATGGACCTTGGCACTTTTTCAAACAGCGGGCGGTCGAAGACAATGTCGCGGTGTCCGCGAATGACAAGGGTGGGAACAGTCAGCGCGGCAAATTTATCCCAGCCCACCCAGGTGGAAAGATTTTTCAAATAAAATTGTTTAAGCGCGCGCGGCGGTCCGTGCAGCCATTGACGGGTAAACGGCTCAATAAGTTGCAACAGCGAAGAAGGAAGGTGAAGCCCCAATTTGAAAAACGGTTTTAGTTTGAACTCGCCCGCCGTGGCGATAAGAATCAATTTTTCAATATGGTCGGGATGATTGAGCGCGTAATCGGTGACAACCGCGCCGCCAAAGGAATGACCCACAAGCACAAACGGCGGGCTGACATGGAGCTGTGCGAATGCGGTTTCAAGGTCCTGCTGAATGCGCGGCATGTCGTAGCCGGAGGAAGGCTGGTCGGACAAGCCGTGTCCGCGCAGGTCGAGGGCGATGACGCGGTTGTCCATCGCAAATTTTTTCATTTGATATTCCCACTGCTCGGCTTTGCCGCCAAACCCGTGAATGAAGATGAGCGTTCGGCGCGGACGTTCGGGGGAAACATCAATGGCGGAAAGGCGCACCAGCGGGTTGGAAGAAACGCGAATTTCATGACGGTACAGGTCGAGGTCTATATCCATGAAAAGAGTTTACATGAAGGGCGGATGAATGTCAATTTACCTGCGGGGCTAAAAATGCTATACTGTTTTGGGCATTTATTTTTTTAGAACACCCCCATGGGGGAAGGTTCGCTCATGAAAAAAGAACCGCTAAAAAATTTTAAGGCTTATGTAATTTTAGCAGCGATTGCATGGACGGTAATTTCAGCCGGGCTAATGTGGGTTAACCGGCAATCCACGCAACATAATATCCTAACCGGATATGGTCTGCATTGGCTCATTGGGCTGGCGGCGCTGGTGACTATTTTTAAGAACTTTCAAAAAGGGCTGCGGGAACGCGAGTTATTGATGATTGAAACGCAGAAGAAAGAAAAGGAATACCGCGATATTTTGCAAACCAGCATGGAAGGATTTCTGCTGACAGACCCCGCAGGCCGGATTCTGGATGTAAATGACGCGTATTGCACAGCCAGCGGATATTCCCGCGAAGCTCTTTTGAACATGAACATCAGCGATGTGGAAGCGCTGGAAAGCCCGCAGGAAATTCAAAGGCGGATAAAAAAAATTCAAACGGAAGGGGCGGCTCATTTTGAAACCATTCACAAACGCAGCAATCACGAGATTGCGATAGTGGAAGTCAGCGTAAAGCTTCTGCAAAACGGGAAATTCGCGTCGTTTATCAGGGACATCACTGAAAAGAAACGCGCGGAAGATTTGCTGCGCGCCAGCGAACAAAAATTTTCCAAAGTGTTTCAATATTCCCCCGCGCTTGTCACGCTCTCAAACTTGGAAGACGGCAGATATATTGAAGTGAATCAAAAGTTTTTGGAAGTGTCGGAGTTTACGCGCGAAGAGGTCATCGGCAAGACTTCTGTGGAACTGGGGTGGATTGGCAAAAAAGACCGCGAGCAACTGAAACAAAAGATGCTAACGCAAGGAAGAATAGCCAATCATCTCCTTGAATTAAGAACAAAAAGCGGCAAAAAAATCACCTGCATTTATCATGGCGAAATTATAGAGCTGGAAGGAAAAAGCTTGCTGCTTTCGCTGGCGCAAGATGTGACGCAAAAAGTACAAGCGGAAAAAGACCTGAAAGAAAGCAAAAAAAGGCTGATTCAAGCGCAGGCGCTTGCCTGCATGGGAAGCTATACGCTGGATATACAAGATGGAATATGGATAAGTTCGGCGGAGTTAAACAATATTTTTGGCATAGACGCGGATTTTCCGCGCACGGTGGAAGGCTGGCTGTCTTTGGTCCATCCCGATGACCGCGCCATGATGGCGGCATACCTTAAAGACGAAGTGCTGGGCAAGGGAAAAGATTTCAACAAAGAATACCGGATTGTGAATCAATCAACGCGGCAGGAACGCTGGGTTTTTGGCAAAGGCGAATTGGAGTTTAATGAGCAGGGCGCGCCCATCCGCATGTTCGGCATGATTCAAGATATTACGGAACGCAAGGCAGCCCAGGAAACGCAGGCGCGTTTGCAAAAAAAATATGAAAACCTCATTCAAACCATTGAGGGCATTGTCTGGGAGGCGGACGCAGCCACGTTTGAATTCTCATTCATCAGCAAACAGGTGGAATATATTTTGGGCTACACGGCGGAAGAATGGCTTGCCGAGCCAAAGTTTTGGGAAAATCACATCCACCCGGAAGACCGCGAAAAAGCCATTGGGTACTGCGCCGCGCAAACCCAACTGATGCGCCCGCATGAGTTTGAGTATCGCATGATTGCCGCAAACCAAAGCATTATTTGGATAAGCAATATCGTCAGCGTGATTGTGGAAGACAACCAGCCCGTCAAATTGCGCGGCATAATGATTGACGTGACCGGACAAAAAGCGGCGGAAGAAAAGCTGCGCCAGCTTTCCATGGCAGTGGAGCAAAACCCCGCATCCGTTGTCATTACGGACACAAGCGGAAAAATCAAATACGTCAACCCCAAGTTCAGTCAAGTCAGCGGATATGCCCTGCACGAAATATTGGACCAAAATCCGCGCATCCTCAAATCGGGAAATGTCCCGCCTGAAACATATCGCAGCCTGTGGCAAACCATCACGGCAGGCGGCGTATGGCGCGGGGAATTGCAAAACAAAAAGAAAAACGGCGAACTATTTTGGGAAGACGCCCAAATTGCGCCAATTAAAGATGGAGTCGGACGGATTACGCACTTTGTCGCCGTCAAGGAAGACATTACCGAAAGAAAAAAGCGGAGATGGAAGCCAGAGCAAGGGCAAACGAGCTGGAAGCCTTATTCAGCATTTCCAGCCACCTGCGCACCGCGCAAACTGTGGAGGAAATGATTCCCGTTGTGCTTGAGCAAATATCGCAAATTCTGCATTCCGACGCCAACGCGCTGATTATGCTTTCAGATGACCATTCCTCATTCCAATATGTTCTGTGCAACGGGCTGCTTGCCGCAAATACAGGAAAAGAATTTAACATTGAAAACAGCATCAGCGGAAGCGTGATGAAGACCCTGAGCGCGTACGTTACCGATGACTTTGCCAATGACCAATCGCGCACCGCTCAAATTCAAAAAGCTGAGCAATTGGGTCCCGCTGTCATTGTTCCGCTGCAATCAGAAAAGGAATTCATCGGCACGCTGCTTTGCGCGCGCGCAAAAGAAACGCAATGGGGCGCTTTCAACAACTCCGAAGCGCGCCTGCTGCTCGCCATTGGCGAAATGGTCGGCAATGCGCTGCGCCGCGCCAAATTGTACGAAGAAGCCCTGCTGCGCTTGCAGCGCGTACAAGCCCTGCGCACAATTGACGCGGCGATTAATTCCAACATGGACTCTGACATCACATTACGAATACTCGTTAACCAGACGCTTTCCATGCTGCATATCAACGCCGCTGCCGCGCTGCTTTACAACCCCGAAACCCATACGCTCGAATTTGCCGCAGGGAACGGATTTCAACACAAAAACATTGAATACGCACAAAGAAAACTCAGTCACAAATGCGCAAGCACGGCAATCATTGAAAGAAAAACCCTGTGCCTGCAAAATTTGAAAACATGCGAAGACCCAATCTACCGCGAGATTGGAATGAAAGAAGGTTTTAATTCCTGCTACATCATGCCAATGATTACCAAAGGTCAGGTATGCGGATTATTTGAAGTGTACAGCCGCGGCGCATTCAAACCCAATCAGGAATGGCTGGATTTTCTCGAAGCCCTAAGCGGACAGGCGGCAATCGCCATCAATAACGCGCAATTATTCATCAATTTGGAAAAAACAAATCTGGAACTTGCACTGGCTTACGACGCCACCATCGAAGGATGGTCAAAAGCGCTCGAACTGCGCGACAAGGAAACCGAAGGTCATACCCTGCGCGTAACAGAGTGGACAGTCACCCTCGCGCGGCTGGCGGGCATAAGCGAAAAAGAACTGGTTCACATCCGCCGCGGCGCGCTGCTGCATGACATCGGCAAAATGGGCGTGCCGGACCACATCCTCAACAAACCCGGTCAGCTCACCCCGCGCGAATGGGAAATCATGCGCCGCCACCCGCAATATGCTTACAACATGCTTCAGCCCATCCACTTCCTGCGCGCAGCCATAGACATCCCCTACTGTCACCACGAAAAATGGGACGGCACAGGCTACCCGCGCAAATTAAAAGGCGGGCAAATTCCCTATGCCGCGCGCCTGTTTGCCGTGATTGACGTTTGGGACGCGCTGACCTCCAACCGCCCATACCGCAAAGCATGGAGTTACAGAAAAGCAGCCGACTACATTCAATCCGAAGCTGAAAAGCATTTCGACCCGCAAATT
>DAOTZP010000026.1:0-1747 GCA_034434265.1 Anaerolineales bacterium
TCCAGCGTGAGCAGTTCGCGGTCTTTCATCAGGAATTTTCCCGCCACCATGGTGGATGTCACCATGCTTTGCTGAAAACCGAAAATAGTCTGCCACGGTAGATTGCCAGCCGTGAGCGGGGTGTGGGGGTGATAGTCCACAAAAATCAAATCGGCAACCGCGCCTTCCGTCAGTACGCCTATTGGCGCGGAAGGGAAGAATTGCTGCGCCAGCGCGGCGTTGTTGTAAACAGCCATTTGCTGCACGTCATAGCCGTTCATGCGGCGCGGGTCGCGGTGTTCAATTTTATGCAGTAAGTATGCGGTCTTCCACTCATCCCACATGGAGTTGGTGAACCCGTCATTGCCCAGACAAACCTTAATGCCCAGCCGCATCATGGACTCGATGTGCGCCACGCCCACGCCGTTGTTCATATTCGAGCGCGGCTGATGAGAGAGCCATGCTCCTGTTTCTTTCAAAATTTCCATTTCGCGCGCGTCAAAGTGAACGCCATGCGCGGTGATGGTCTTCGGTCCCAAAATGCCATGCTTGTTCAGGCGGTCAATCACGCGCATTTGACTCTTTGCAAGGCTGTCATATTCATCCGATTCATGCTCAGCGGTATGGATGTGGAATCCCGTGTCTTCGGGGACTGCCGCCCGGCAGGCTTGCAGCGTAATGCCGGAGAGAGTCAAGCTCGCGTGCAGACCAAATGTGCCAGCCAAACGCGGGTGTGGATTTTCCTTCAACCGTTTCAAAAAGCGGACATTTTCCTGAATTCCGGCATTTGCCTTCTCCACCCCGTCGCGGTCGGTCACTTCGTAACACAGCACGCCGCGCAAGCCGCTTTTGTCCACCGCGTCGGCAATCAAATCCAGCGAGCCGTCAATGGCGTTGGGGGAAGCGTGATGGTCAATTAACGTTGTCGTGCCGTGCTTAATCGCATCCACCAGACAAACCAGTGCGGAATATCTCACCGCTTCGGGGTCGAGAGAACGGTCGAGGGGCCACCATAATTTATTCAAAATTTCGGGGAAGTCTTTGGGGGCGCGTCCCGGAATTGCCATGCCGCGCGCAAACGCCCCGTAGAAATGCGTGTGCGCGCAAATTCCGCCGGGCATTACATATTGTCCGCCCGCGTCCACAGGTTTTGATTTTGGATATTTTTTTAGCAGCGCTTTGGTTGTGCCAATCTCTTTGATTTTGTCTTTTTCAATGTAGATGGCGTGATTTTCAAGGACGCGGTTTTCCGCTTCCCATGTGATGAGATTTGCGTTTGTAATCAGCATGATTAGTTATACCCATATTGTGCGGGATGAGGAAGTTTGACGCCCGCCGCTTCCAATTCCCAAAGGATGTTGAAGGCGGCTTCGCGCACTTCGTAGTTGTCGGAATGCAGTACGCTGTACATTTCCGCAATGACGCTGTCCGTAGGGGTGAATTTAAGATACGGCAATGCGCCCAACTGCAAGTTTGTTTCGTTGCTTCGTAATGCTTGCAGCAGCACATCGGTGGCGGGCGTGCCGGGAGAAATGCCCGTGCCTTGCTTTGCGGCGAATTCCACCAGCCACGGCGATTCTGAGGGCGCTTTTAGTTTGCGCGGCGCGTTAATGCCCGCGTTGGTCTTTGATTCCAAAACTTCGGTGGCGGCGTTGCGTACCACCCATTGGTCATCCTCCACCTGAACCTTTTGCAGAATTTCATACGCCCACGCTTCTTCCACCCGTCCAAGACCATAGACGACCGAGCGGCGCAGCAGAATGTCGTT
>DAOTZP010000027.1:0-12886 GCA_034434265.1 Anaerolineales bacterium
TGTATTGTTTCAACAGCAGGCAACTGCACAAGCAGCGTTTTCCCAACTACGCCTCTCACGTGATGGACTTCGTAAGCCCACTGTTTTAGACACTCTCTAATAGATTGTAAAACGCCAATCAAAAAACGTCACTCACAGCTGGGTGGCGTTTTTTTAATTAGAGTCTTGCATAAGTCAGGCGTTAAACGGAAACCCGTCAGGTCTTTTTCATCCTTCGGGGGTAAAACTTGTTTCAAAGGGGGTAAGAAAAAACATTATTGTATAATTAACAAATGACAGGTTTCAGAATAAAACAAATATAATTATGAACGCGCCAATAGACAGCAACATGGCATACGTTGTCATTCAGCATCTTTCGCCGGATTATAAAAGCCTGATGGCTGACCTGCGTTCCAAGCGGACTGAAATGCCCGTGCATGTGGCGGAAGATGGAATGCCGGTGGAGCCAAACTGCGTTTATCTGATTCCCCCCAAGCAAAGCATTACAATTTTCCACCGCAAGCTGTTTCTTACGGAACGCGCAAGCGGACTGCTTTACCTGCCGATTGATATTTTCTTCCAATCGCTTGCAGAGGATGTGGGAGAAAAGGCAATCGGGGTCATTCTTTCCGGCACGGGCAGCGACGGCGCGCGCGGTTTGCGCGCGATTAAAGAAAAAGGCAGGCTGGCAATTGTGCAGGATGAACGGTCAGCCAAGTTTGATGGGATACCGCGCAGCGCGATTGCCACCAACCTGGTGGATTATGTGCTGCTGCCGGAACAAATGGCGCGCGAAATTATCAACTACGTCCAGCATCCGCGCCTTTCCGATGAACCCGCGAGCAAACGGGTGATTCTGCAAGATGAAGACAGCCTCAACAAGATATTTGCATTGCTGCGCAGCAGCAGCGGTGTGGATTTTACGTTTTACAAGCAAAGTACGATGATACGGCGCATTGAACGGCGCATGGGCATCAAACAAATCAACTCACTGGCGGATTACCTGCGCCTGCTGTATCAAACTCCAACGGAATTAAACACGCTATACCGCGAGTTTCTGATTGGCTTGACGCATTTCTTTCGAGACAAGGAAGCATTTGAAATTCTCAAAAAGGAAATCATTCCCGCCATTTTTGCAAATAAAAAGCGGGGGGAATCAATTCGCGTATGGGTGCCGGGATGCTCCACCGGCGAAGAAGCGTACTCCATCGCCATTTTGCTTAACGAATATATGGAAACCACCGGGCGGCATATAGACGTAAAAGTATTCGCCACAGACCTGGATAAAAACGCGCTGGATTTTGCCGTAAAAGGGGTGTACCCGGAAAGCATTGTGGAGGATGTTTCGGCGGAACATTTGCAAAACTATTTCATCAAAAACGTGGAATTTATACAAGCGCAGGCGCAAATTTTAGCGGCGCCAAAACCCGCAAACCAGAAGCAAACATGGTGGGTGATACTAACCGACATTACGGAAAAAAAGCGGTCGGAAAGCATCTTTCATGCGCGCGTTCAGATTACCGAATTTGCGGAAAAACACCTGCTCGATGAAATGCTTCAATTTGCACTGGATAAATTATGCGCCTTAAGCCAAAGCCCCATTGGCTTCTTTCACTTTGTTGAACCGGATGGCGAAACGCTTAGCCTGCAAGCATGGTCCACAAAAACAATAAAGGAAATGCGCACCGCGGAAGGCAAAGGGCGGCACTATGATATTAATCAAGCCGGGGTGTGGGTGGACTGCGTGCGTGAACGCAAACCTGTCATTCATAATGACTATGAAAGCCTGCCGCATAAACACGGGTTGCCGCCGGGACACGCGCCCATCATCCGCGAAGAAGAAACCTTGCTCCGCGCCGATGACGCCCTCTACCGCGCAAAAGCAGCCGGGCGTAATTGCGCGGCAATCTATGGAAAATAGGCGTAAAAGGCTGCGCAAGGCAAAAGGACAGAATGGCAAATATCAACTGGTTGGAAGAAAACGGCAACATCCTGATTGTGGATGATATTTTGAGAAACCGCATCCTGCTGAGGGGGATTCTGCAAGGCTATCGCCTGATTGAGGTGGAGAATCAGGAACAGGCGCTGGAAGTGTTGAAGACGCAAAACATTGACCTGGCGCTGCTTGATATTATGCTGCCGGATTCGACAGGATACGAGCTGTGCAAAATTATAAAAAGCCATGACCAATGGCGCGCCATTCAAGTCATTATGGTCACTTCGCTGAACGATGTGGACAGCCGCGTACAGGCGCTTGCCTCCGGAGCGGATGATTTCATCAGCCGCCCGTTTCACATTCACGAACTGCTGGCAACGGTTAAATCCTCGCTGCGCGCAAAACAATATTACGACCAGATGGAAAGCCTCGATTCCATTTTGTTCATGCTGGCGGCAGTGGTGGAAAAAAAGGATAAATATACGGAAGGTCACTTGCGAAGGATTGCCATCTATGCGGAAGCGCTGGCGCAGCTTGCCGGATGTTCCGCGCGGGAGCAAAGCTTGATTCGCTACGGAGCAATATTGCACGATATTGGAAAGATTGGCGTCTCGGAAAGCATCCTTGGAAAGCCCGGCAAGTTAACCGACGAAGAATATGAGATAATGAAAGAGCATACAACCATTGGCGCGCAAATTGTAGCCAACATGAAAATAGGAAAAGAATTGGCGGGCATTATTCGCGGACATCATGAACGCTGGGATGGCAGCGGATACCCCGAAGGGCTGCGCGGCGAACAAATTCCCATTGGCGCGCGCATCGTCAGCATTTGTGATGTGTACGACGCAATCACCACTGCCCGTTCGTACAAGCCTGCCTTTTCCCATGAATCCGCCATTGCGGAATTGCAACAAAACGCCGGTTCGCAATTTGACCCCAATCTGGTGCGCATATTTACCGAAAATATTTGCGAAATTATCAAACGCGAAATTCCCCCATCTTCTTAATGGGCGTGGAATATTTTTTCGGGTCAGCCTGTAGCGCAAATCTCTGATTTGCCTCGCCACAGTTGCCGAAACTTTAGACCACACCCTGTTATCATCCGGCAATTTTTGTTGCCGAAGATTTGCATATAATACCAACACGCCATGCCTATGAAAACGCCTTCAAACAAACAACGCACGACAAAAAAACCAAAAACTTCGCAAAAAGCGAAAGTTGTTAAATCTCCGCGCGCAAAAAAAGCGGGCAGCTCCATGGAACTCACTTCCAGCGAAATTCGCAGCCGCGCTGAAAAAATCCTCAAACAAACGCCAAAATCGAAAAAGGTTGTCAATCGGCTGGATGAGCAAAAATTGCTGACCGAACTGCAAATTCACCAAATTGAATTGCAGATGCAAAATGAGGAGTTGCGCCAAACCCAAGCGGATTTAACCCGCGAGCGCGCAAAATACGCCGACTTATACAACTTTGCCCCCGTTGCATATTTTACGTTTGATGAACGCGATATTATTGTGGATGTGAACCTGATGGGCGCGGAACTGCTGGGCATTTCCCGCAAACATTTGCTCAACCGCCCCATCACCCCGTATATCACTCCCGAATCGCTGGAAACATTCATCGCGCACCGCAAGGCAGCCCGCGAAAGCGGCAGGCAGCAAATTTGCCAGATGACGTTGCGCGGACGCGACTCGCGTCAAGTGCTGGTGGAAGCGTACACAGTTGCCCTCTCGGAGGGAAATTCAGCGTCCCACCAATGGCGCACCGTGCTGCTGGATATCACCGAACGCGAACAGGCGAAACGCAGCCTCAACGATATGCGCCTGTTTGCCAATGCCATGCTGGACGCCATGTCCGTGCACATCTGCGTACTGGACAAGGACGGCAATATTCTTGCCGTTAACCAAGCCTGACGCGACTTTTACAACAGCAACAGCGCAGGTCCCACCCTTGCCGGTTATGGCGTTGGGACGAATTACCTTGCCATTTGCGAAAACGCCACAGGCAGCGACGCCGCTGAAGCGCGCGAAATGGCAAAAGGGATTCGGGCGGTAATGAGGGGGGATTGCGAAGAATTTGTCATGCAATATCCGTGTCACAGCCCGCTGGAAAAGCGCTGGTTTAACGCAAGGATAACCCGTTTTCAAGGCGGCAGCGGGAATATTGTCGTCTCGCACGAAAACGTTACCTTGCAAAAAATCGCCGAACAAAACCTTGCCAACAACGAAGCCAAATTCCGCCAGTTTATTGAAACTTCGCTTGAAGGAATTGCGATTATCAACTCGAATGGAATCATAACCGAGTGGAATCGCGCAATGGAAACCTTAACAGGCATTCGGCGCGAAGAAGCCATCAACCAAACGATGTGGGATATTCAATGGTCCCTGACTCCGCCGGAAAAGAAAACCGAAGGCGCATACGAAAAAATTAAAAACTTCACGTTAAGTTTGCTTGACGAAACGGCGGAACTGCACAGCAGCATTGAAGGATTTATTTATTCGCGCGCGGGGGAATTGAAAAATATTCTGCAAAGCTCATTTGCCTTTCCATCACAACAAGGGCGGCAAATAGGCACAGTCATCCGCGATATTACCGAAATCAAATCCATGCAGGCGAAGTTGGAAAAAAGCCTTGCCACCTATCGCCTGTTGACCGAAAATTCATCCGACGGCGTGACGTTGATAAACGGCGAAGGGCGGTTGGAGTACGCCTCTCCCGCTTACCTTAACCTGCTTGGATACCCGGAAGAAGATGTGATTGGGAAAAAAGTGCAGGACTTAATCTCCGCCCGCATTCACCCGCAAGACCGCGAAAAAATCATCGAGGTTATGAATACCGCCCGCGAGCAAAAACTCGCCAGCAGCGTGTACGAATTCCGCGCATTGCAAAAAAACGGCGAATATGTCTGGATTGAAGATTTCGTCCGCCGCGAATTTGACGAGCGCGGCAATGTCTTGCGTTCCATTATCAATTCCCGCCAAATTACAGAGCGAAAGTATGCCGAACAACAGTTGGAAATTGCATACCAAACCGCGCGCATTCTAATGGAAGCGGAAACACTTAAAGAAGCCGCGCCCAAAATTCTGCAAACCATTTGCGAACGCATGGGCTGGAAATGGGGCGAACTTTGGGGCATGGATAAAGACAATGACTTGCGCTGCATTGGCTTATGGCACGAGCCTTCCAGCGGGTATTTGGACATGGTGACAGCCACGCGCCAGATTTCCAATTTACCCGGCAGGGGAATGCCGGGGTTGATTTGGGAAAATCAGCAGCCAATATGGATTAATGACATTTCGCAGGAAAACAGATTTATGCGCGCTCCCGTTGCCATGCAGGCGGGTTTGAAATCGGGGCTGGGATTCCCGGTTATTCATAACAACAAAACTTTGAACGTCATGTTGTTCCTTACGGATACCGCCCTGAAGCCAAACAATATCTTATTGGATACTTTTTCCTCCATTGGCATTCAAATTGGCTTGTTTGTTCAGCGAAAACAAGCGGAAGAGCGCATCCGCGAAAGCGAGCGCGACTTGAAAGAATCTCAAAAAATTGCCCACATGGGACGCTGGAAGCTCGACCACCACACCAATACGCTCTACTGGTCGGAAGAAGTCTTCAATATGTTTGAAATTGACCCTTCGCAATTTGGCGCAAATTACGAAGCGTTTTTGGCAACGGTGCATCCCGAAGACCGGGAGATGGTGAACCAGCTGTACACGGACTCACTGAAGGGGCTCGTCCCCTATGAAATTGAGCATCGGCTGCTCATGCCCGACGGGCGTGTGAAATGGATGCTGGAAATCTGTAACACCGATTTTGACGAAGACGGTCATCCAATACAGTCCATTGGTATTGTGCAGGATATTACCCAGAGAAAACAAGCGGAAGAGGAAGTCAAATCCAACGAAGCCCGCTATCGCGGTTTATTCACCAACGCGCATGACGCCATCCTGATTGCCGATGACAGCGGCAGATATGTGGACGTGAACCCCAAGGCTTGCAGCCTTTTGGGATACACCCGCGAAGAATTGCTGCAAAAAAGCATTTGGGATATAACCCCCGGCGCCAGCCAAGAAGCCGGGCAGAAAATGTGGAAGGAATTTATTGCCGCAGGCGAACAAAGCGGCGAATACCAAATCAGCCACAAAAACGGCAATATACTCATTTTTGATTACCACGCTGTCGCCAATATTTTGCCGGGGCTGCATTATGCGGTCATGCGCGACATCACCGAAGAAACCAGAATCAAACGCGCGCTGCAAGACAGCGAAATGCGCCTGAGCGACGTGATTAACACAGCAAACGACGCCATCATCTCTGTGGATGAGAATCAAATCATCACGCTGGTCAATCCTGCCGCTGAAACCATCTTTCAGTATCAAGCAAAAGACCTGCTTGGCAAACACTTAAGCGCATTAATCCCGGAGCGATACCGCAAAAATAATGAGCGCTACGTCAGAGAATATGACGAATCAAAACGGCAGCACCGCGCCATGTTTGGGTTAATTAACGCTGTCGGGCTGCGCGCGGACGGGAGCGAGTTCCCCATTGAAACATCCATTTCGCAATCGAAGGTTGGCGGAAAAAAAGCCTACACCGTCATCCTGCGCGACGTGACCGAGCGCAAACTCATGGAAAGAAAATTGCAGGAAAGCGAAACGCGCTTCCGCGAGCTGGTGGAAAAAACCGAAGACATCATAGCGCGGTTCGATTTGAACGGAAACATCACCTACATCAATCCGTCCGGGCTGCGGGTTTTGGGCTTGGATTCCATGGGTGAAGTGAAAGGAAAAAGTTACGCAAACTTCGTCAGCCCGGAAACGCTGAAACAAATTCAAGAAACGATAGCGGCGCAAATTGCCAATAAAGCGCAAAACATCTACATGGAATATCAAGTCATTTCCAAAAACGGCGCCGAAATATGGCTGGGGCAAAACACCCAAATGATTTTTGAAAACGGCGAATTTAAGGGATTCCAAATCTACGCGCGCAACATTACACAGTTAAAACAAACGCAGGAATCGATGATGCTTTCGCGCGAGCAGGCGCTTAAGGCAAGCCAGCTCAAAAGCCAGCTGATTGCCAAAGTGAGCCACAAACTGCGCACCCCGCTCAGCAGCGTGCTGGGATTTGCGGAACTGCTCAAATACAACATATTCGGGGAACTCAACGAGCAGCAAATGGAAGCCGCCGAACAAATTGTGGATAGCGCCCACTACCTTACCGGTATGGTCAACGAGTTTCTGGATGAAGCGGAAATTGAAAGCAAAACCATGACGCTCGACCATAAGCCTTTCCAGCCTGCGGAAATCCTCAAACATGTTGAAAACACCATGAAAGTGATTGCGGATAAAAAAGGTCTTGCCCTGCAAACATATCTTGCACCGGATGTTCCGGAAACGCTATGGGGCGACCCGCGCCGCTTGCAGCAAATTATGATTAACCTGAGCAGCAACGCCATCAAATTTACGCGCGCGGGCGAAGTCAGCATCAGCATTCTGCGGCACACGGCGGACCATTGGTCCATCCAAGTCAAGGATACAGGGGTGGGCATTGCCCCCGAAGCGCAAGAATTGATTTTTGAACCCTTCCGCCAGATAGATAATGCCATCACGCGCGAAAATCAAGGCACAGGGCTTGGCTTAACCATCACCAAACAACTGGTTGAATTAATGAACGGCAGGATTTTCGTTGAAAGTCATGTTGGAAAAGGCAGCACATTTACCGCTATCCTCCCTATTGAGTCAGCTCCCAAGCCGAAAGCGGAGCGAAAGGAAAACAAATAACCATGGAAAAACCGCTTGCGTTTATTGTTGAAGACGACCCAAAACTAAACAAAATCTTTTGCGTTGCGTTGGAAAGGGATTATGAAATTCAAAGCTGCGACAATGGAAATGAAGCAATCCGCAGACTTGCGGAAGTGACGCCGTTGATTGTCATTTTGGACCTAAACCTGCCCGGCAAATCCGGCGCGGAGATACTCAAATTCATCCGCGCGCAGACGCATCTCATCAAAACGCGCGTTCTGCTTGCCACTGCCGACGAGCGCCAAGCGGAAACCTTGCAGCAGGATGCCGACCTTGTTCTGCTCAAACCCGTCAGCCCCATGCAGTTGCGCGAACTGGCGGCAAGGTTTAAGCCGTAAGGTCAAAATCCTAATCATTTTTGCCCGCCGCCAAAGCGGGCTTTTTTTATTTTGCCGTTGAATTAATTTTATATTTGCAAAAAAGGCGCGGGTATAATAACCCTCTCCAAAACAAAGAAGGTATTACATGACAGACTTTACACCGGTCATTAAAATAAAATCAAATAAAATTTTAATCATCCTCTGCCTTGCAACTTTGGCGCTTGTCGCCTTAAGCGTTTTAGGGCAAGCCATCAAATACGGCGTCATTTATATTTACATGGGCGGTCCGTGGAACAGCTGGAAGGAATTCGGCGTGGACCTGCTGATGCAATCCTTTTTTATGGATTGGGAAGGCAACATCCCAACCTATTTCAACACCATCATTCTTTTTCTGCCCGCGCTGTTGTTTGCCCTCATTCACGCGTGGAAAAAACAAACCGCCGATAAATTCCGCTTTCACTGGCTGGGTCTTGCGGTCATCTTTCTGCTGCTTTCCATTGACGAAGCCGCCAGCCTGCACGAAAGGCTGATTAAGCCCATGCGCGACTCGTTCAATTATGAAGGGTACAGCGGCATCTTCTTCTTCGCATGGATTATTCCCGGGTTGATTGTTGTCGGGCTGTTTGCGCTGACATATTTAAGATTCTTCCTCAGCCTGAACAAAAAAGACAAGTTGCTGTTTTTCTTTTCAATCACGCTCTATGTCGGCGGAGTCATCGGCGGCGAAATGCTCAGCGGACATCTGGCGGAAACCATCGGGCAAAAAAACTTCACCTATGCCGCGCTCACCAGCGTGGAAGAATCGCTCGAATTTTTCGGCGCAAGCCTGCTCGCTTACTGGCTGCTCGAATACATAAAAGACCACCTGCCAAACGGTATTCAACTTAAAACAGAATGAACATCCCCGACGCCATCATCACCCTTGCGGAACTCAAGCGTGGCACGGGCGAACGCGGCTCGCGTAAGCTGATTGCCTACAAAGGCATCGTATATGATGTCACCAATTGTCCGCGCTGGCGGCTCGACCTGCACGAAAACCTGCACTTCCCCGGGCAGGACTTGACGGGCGAACTGACCGAAGCCCCGCACGCCGAAGACGTCTTCACCCGTCCGTGCGTTATTCCAATTGGCAGATTGGAAAAAACAAATTGACGACATGCAAACAAAATTCGTAACCCTGTGCGGGCGCGTCTTCCAAAACGCCGACCCGCAATACTTTCCCTCCGCGCAATATCGCGGAAGAAAAATCATCCTGTGTACAGACTCTTGCCTTGGGGCGTTCCTTGCCGACCCCGATATTTTTTATAAAGTTCACCGCAATTCCGAGAAACAACATTTAACGGTTCGGAGAAAAAATGTTTCCCCCGCAGAAACCAGTTCAATATAAACAATATGAATTTCAAAAATGGAAATCGCTTGACGCGCACACCATTGTTGAAACGCCCGTCTCGCTGACTGTGAACGGCGCGGTATGGGTTAGCTCCATGTGTACGCCGATTCATCTGGAAGCCATGGCGGTTGGCTTTTTATTCAACGAAGGCGTCATCGAAAGCATGGATGAGGTTGCGGATGCGCGCCTGTGCGAACATGGCGACAATGTGGACGTTTGGCTTACTCATTCCGCGCAGCAGCCCGCTTCGTGGCGGCGCACCTCCGGCTGCACAGGCGGCGTGACGGCGGTGGATTTGCTTACCCGGCCGAATGTTTCGCTGGACGGGATTCGCTTTACCCTGAATGCGGACGCGGTTGGAGACCTCGTGGAAGGCTTGTTCAACTCCCAATCCTTGTACCGCGAAACGGGCGGAGTCCACACATCCGCATTAAGCGACGGCAAAAAAATTATTCTATGCGCGGAAGACATCGGCAGGCACAACACGCTCGATAAAATCGCCGGGCTGTGTTTGATGCAAAACATTCAGCCCGAAAAAAAAATTTTAATCACCACAGGCAGAATCAGTTCCGAAATGCTGCAAAAAGCGGCGCGGATGAATGCGCCCGTTCTCATCTCGCGCACATCGCCCAGCTCGCTTTCGATTGCAATGGCGGAGCGGTACGGCATTACGCTCATTGGCTATGCGCGCAAACACCGTTTTAATGTGTACACCCACACAGACAGGATTGTGTAACATGCCCGCGCTCGATGATATTCTTCAAGCCGCAGCGCGCATTAAGCCATACGCGCATCGCACGCCGGTATTGACCAACGCCAGCCTGAATGAAAGACTCGGCGCGCAGATTTACCTGAAATGCGAAAACTTTCAAAAAGTCGGCGCGTTCAAATTTCGCGGCGCGTGCAATGCGGTGTATTCCTTAAGTGACGAAGAAGCCGCGCGCGGAGTCTCCACCCATTCCTCTGGCAATCACGCGCAGGCGCTTGCGCTTGCGGCAAAGATGCGCGGTATTCCCGCTTATATCGTCATGCCAAACAACGCGCCCGTTGTGAAAAAAAATGCGGTAGCGGGCTACGGCGGGCAAATCACATTTTGCGAGCCGACGCTAGCGGCGCGGGAATCCACTTTGGCAGAAGTGAATCAAAAAACCGGCGCGACGCTCATTCACCCATACAACAACGAAAAGGTCATCGCAGGTCAAGGCACAGCCGCGCTGGAACTATTGCAAGACATCCCAGACTTGGATGTCATCATTGCGCCCGTTGGCGGCGGCGGATTATTAAGCGGCACATCCATTGCCGCAACTGAAACGAAAAAAAATATCCGCGTAATTGCCGCCGAGCCGCAAATGGCGGATGACGCCTTTCGCTCGATGCAGGCGGGCAAAATCATTCCGTCTGAAAATCCAAAAACCATTGCGGATGGATTGCTCACTTCGCTTGGCGATTTAACCTTCCCAATCATTCAACAGCGCGTGGAACAAATTGTAACCGTAAGCGAAACCGCGATTATTGAATCCATGCAATATGTTTGGGAGCGCGCAAAAATCATCATTGAGCCTTCTTCTGCGGTGGCAATCGGCGCGCTATGGGAAAATAAAATTGACCTGCGCGGGCTGCGCGTTGGCATCATCATCAGCGGCGGCAATGTGGATTTATCAAAACTTCCGTGGCAATCGTAACGCGAGATTCATCTTGCTTTTACAAAGGACAACATGAACCCCATCCAAAATCTTTTACAACATCATTCCCCCATCATCATTGACGGCGCGCTTGCAACCGAACTGGAACGGCGCGGCTGCGACTTGAACGACGCGCTGTGGTCCGCCAAAGTTCTTATGGAACAACCCGAATTAATTCGCGCCGTGCATTTGGATTATTTTCACGCGGGCGCGGATGTCGCCATCACTGCCAGCTATCAAGCCACGCTGGAAGGATTTGCCAAACGCGGATTGACGGCGGAGCAGGCGATTGCCTTAATGCAAAAATCGGTCACGCTGGCAAAAGAAGCGCGGGACGAATTTTGGGCGGACGAATCCAACCGCGCGAACAGAATCTACCCGCTGGTCGCCGGTTCGGTGGGACCGTATGGCGCGTTTCTCGCGGACGGGTCGGAGTATCGCGGTCAGTATGGCTTGAGCGAGGAAGCGTTAATCGCATTTCATCGTCCGCGTGTGAAGGCGCTGCTCGATGCGGGCGCGGATTTGCTCGCCTGCGAAACCATTCCATCTTTGACGGAAGCAAAAGCGCTCGTCAAATTATTAGCGGAATTTCCCAATGCCTTCGCGTGGTTTTGTTTCAGCGCGAAGGATGATAAACACATTTGCGAAGGCGATAAAATTTCCGAATGCGCCGCATGGCTAAATGATTTTCCGCAAGTGGCGGCGGTGGGCGTGAATTGCACGTCTCCCCTTTACATTCCCGGTTTGATTGGTGAAATTAAAAAGAACACAGACAAGCCGATTATTGTGTACCCCAACTCCGGCGAAGTGTATGACGCCGCCACAAACACATGGCATGGCGAAACATCATGCGATTCGTTTGGATTACAGGCAAAGCAATGGTTTGCAGCAGGCGCGGCGCTCATCGGCGGCTGCTGCCGCACCACACCCGACCACATACGGGAAATTGCCGCCGGATGATTTAGACCTGACGGGTCTTTTATTCTTCATCTTCCAAGCTTGCCAAAGGCTGAATTTCTTGATGGATTCTAACGAAATCCTCACGGCTGCCGAACAATTGCAAAACTTTTTCTTTCTGCAATCGGGTGGGTTGATTGCCAATGAGGGCATGATACGATGAATGGTTCCAGTTGCGAAAATCTGATTCAAATTTATGTTTCTGTGGATTTTGGTGGACGTACACAATCAGTCGCATCAGATAATTTTCGTTGTCAACAGGAATTCTCTTGAAAGGACGCTCAAATAAAGCGCCTGTCCTTTCTGTGGCAATGTTTACGCCTCTTGAATAAGCGTTGAAAAAATTTGAAAAATATTGGCTTGGTTTTTTAAGACCCGACAGGTCTCGCAGACTTGTCGGGTCTTTAACATACCCCACAATGTGAAAATGATTCCGAAGAAGACAAAACGCCCAGGTTTCAAAAATCTGATATGTGTGCTTCCACCATAATTCCATAAAGTAGGCGTAGTTTCGTTCCTGAATGAAGATATTCTCGCCGTTATTTCCGCGATTGTAGATGTGAAAGAACGTTCCAAAAGTTATGGGTGGAATGTCGCTTGGCATAATTATCTCCTGCATCCAGACCTGACGGGTCTCATTATGGCGCGAGTCGATTCGGGTTCCGTGAATCACCATGACGCTGGTTGATGAAGGTTCTGCGGAGACCCGTTAGGTCTCGTTTTCACCAACATCCAGACCTGACGGGTCTCATTATGGCGCGAGTCGATTCGGATTCTGTGAATCACCATGACGCTGGTTGATTAAGGCTCTG
>DAOTZP010000028.1:0-1803 GCA_034434265.1 Anaerolineales bacterium
AAACGCGGGGTTTCCTCCCGAAACGCGCGCAAGACAGACGTCAAGGCAAGTAAAAAAAACACCGCGCCAAGCGAGCGGGTCAATCCGCCGCCCATCACCTGCCACGCATACGTCCCGGGCGCAAGCGCAAAGAACAAGGAAGCCGCCGCCGCGTGTGGCTGGCTTTGAGTCCATTCCAAAACAAAAAGATAAAACAAGGGAATCATTGCGCAAGCAAGCAGCGCGGGAAGCCAGAGAAAAATTTGACTCCAATGCAAGCCAATGACTTCCAACAATGCGCCAAGGTAAAAACCAAGCGGCGGGTAAGCAAAGGGAATGTTCAATTGATTATAGGAAGTGTAAGCGGGAAGCAAAAAATGATTGCGGCGCAATTCGGCAATCATCACCGCAAACATGCCGCCGTCGTTGATGGGAAAGCCGGAAAGGTAAGCGGGAAGAAAACGCGCGAAAGCGCCGAATAAAATTGCCAGCCCCAAAAAAGTCCGCGCCCATTCCTTTGCGGTGACACGGCGCAATGCGAGTTGAGTATTCATGCCGGGATTATACAGGCAAAGCCTGATGCAATATACGGTTGTATAATCAGCAAATTCCAAATCAGAAACGGAGGAACTTTTATGAAAAATATTGGCAAGTTTTTAGGCAGGGGGTTGTTGCTTTTGTTGGTTGTTGCGTTAATTGCGGCAGGCGGGGGATTTTATTATTTCAAAAGTTATCTGCCAAATGAGGTTGCGCCAAAATCGTTTCCGCAAATTGACGGTGAAATTCAAGTAAAGGGGCTGGACGGCAAAGTAAGCATCTATCGTGACAGTATGGGCGTGCCGCATATTTACGCCGCCACCATGCATGATTTATTTTTCGCGCAGGGGTATGTTCACGCGCAGGACCGTTTCTGGCAAATGGATGCGTGGCGGCACGTTGGCTCGGGCGAAGTTTCCAAAATGTTTGGCGAAGGACAAGTGGAGACTGACGCATTTTTGCGAACGCTGGGATGGAAGCAAACCGCCCAAGCAGAATGGGAAAGTCTGGCGCAGGAATATAAAGACGGGCTAACCGCTTATGCAGAGGGGGTGAACGCCTACATTCAAGGCCGTTCGCCTGAAGAAATCAGTCTGGAATACGCGGTGCTGAAATTGCTCAGCCCCGATTATCAAATTGAGCCGTGGACTCCAATTCACACGCTCACATGGGGCAAGGCAATGGCATGGGATTTGCGCGGCAACATGGGCGAAGAGATTGAACGCGCCGTGCTGTTGAAAACATTAAGCGAAGAACAGGTGAATCAACTCTTCCCGCCGTATCCCGAAGGATACCCGATTATTGTGAATGAAATGCCGGTTGAAAGCCAAACCTTGCAGCCTTCCAACCGTTCCGCCTTCCAAGTTTCAGACTTGAATTTTGAATCCGTATCCGCTGCGCTCGCGTCTTTGGATTCCATTCTCGGCGAATACACCGACGGCGTCGGCTCGAACTCGTGGGTTGTTTCCGGCGCGTTAACCAAAAGCGGCAAGCCGCTGCTCGCCAACGACCCGCATCTCGGAATTCAAATGCCGTCCATTTGGCATCAAATTGCGCTGCATTGCGAAGCGTGCGAATACAACGTCGCCGGGTTTTCGTTTGCAGGCGTGCCGGGAGTCATCATCGGGCATAATGCCAACATCGCATGGGGATTCACCAACACAGGTCCCGACGTGATGGATTTATACATCGAAAAACTCAACCCGCAGAATCCAAATCAATACGAGCACAACGGTCAATGGGTGGATTTTGAAACGCGCGAAGAAGTCATTGAAGTCGTCGGCGGCG
>DAOTZP010000029.1:0-7945 GCA_034434265.1 Anaerolineales bacterium
GGCGCGTTTGCCGCCTTCTTCGGCATGATTGTGGCTGGCATGGCAGGCTTAAGCCCCGATTGGATGAACCTGTACGGCGTGCTGCCCATCCTTGCCAACCTGCCCGAAAAATTTTTTCAAGCCAATTCAATTGAATCTCTCGCGTTGGTTTTCCTTCCGCTCATGCCCGATTCCACATCGCTGCTTTATTTTCTTCTGCAAATCGGCAGTTGGTCGCTGACCGGCTGGTTCGCAGGCATAATGAGCGACAAAGACTGGGCGCAGCGCAACGCCCCCCGCGCAGGGATGCTGATTGCGCTCATCGGCTCGGTGATGCTGGCTGCGCTGCACATCATCCTCAGCGCTTGGCTGCGGATGCCCGTCTCGCCCAGCGCGGAACTTTCGCTCGGGTTGACCACGCTCTGCTCGGCGCTGCTGGTCATCTTCCTCGAACTGGCTCAGGACTTTTTTGAACATCCGCTGCCTATACCCGTCAGCGCGCGCCCGACCAGGGTGGAGGCGATGCCCGCCATGCCGGTTGAATCCGCGCCTGTTCCTTCTTCTTCCCCCGCCGCCGCAGAATCCGCTGATGTCATTCCATCGTCACGAAAAAGCGATGAAGCGGATGACCTGATTATGCTAGAATTGGATTGATATGCAATATCAACAACGACCCGCCATTCAAAACCAACGACGCGCGCGGCGCAGCGCGCAGCATCAATTTATGCCCGGCACGCTTGTGACCGCTGTAAGCATTGGCGCGGTGGTGCTGCTTTTGGCTGTCACCTTTGCCGCCGATTGGATGCGCGCCCCGCAGGTGAATATTTCCGCCGCCGGGCAAATGCTCTCCCCAAACGGAGACGGCAGTTACGATGTGCTGACCGTGAACTATCGCTTAAGCGATGACGCGCGCGTCACCGCCCGCGTGTATGGCGGCGCCAGCGTCATTCGCACGCTGGCGGAGAACGAGCAACAAATTGCAGGCGACCATTTCCTCACATGGGACGGGCGCACAGACCAGGGCATCACCGCCGCGGATGGAAACTATCGCATTGAAATTTCCGCCGGGGGCGCCATGCGTTCCACCGCCCAGAGCGTTCCCGCGCAGGTGGATACCCAACCGCCCGCCATTCAACTTGCCAATATGCCCGATGGAATGCAAGTTAATAAAGAAGTCATCACACTCGAAGGAGTCACCGAACCGGGCGCCATTGTGCTGCTGGCTGGCTCGTCCCAGCCTTTGCGCGTGGATGGCACGGGACGTTTTTCTTTTCAATATAAACTTAACGATGGCGATAACCGTGTGGACTTGCAAGCCAGCGACGCGGCGGGCAATACCACCCGCTTGCAGCGTTCCGTCAGCCTCGTCACCGAACCGCCGGATATTGAGTTGCTGCGCCCGCTGGACAGCGAGTGGACCAATGAGCAACTGCTTACCATTGAAGGGCGCACGCGCCCGGACGCTTCGCTCACCATCAACGGACAGACGGTGCGCGTCGGCGCGGATGGTTACTTTCAGCATCAATTGATTTTGAATAATGGTGAAAACATCCTTCGCATTGTCGCCACAGACAACGTGGGAAACACCGCCACCATTGAGCGCGTGGTAAATTTGAAGACCGGCGCATCCCCCATTCAATTGAATGTTGAAGACGGCGCAATCGTCGCCGACCCAAATTTACAGCTGGTTGGCAAAGTGGAGCCCGGCAGTCAGGTCACCATTAATGGGCAGGCGGTTGCCGTCAGCATGTTGGGAGATTTTCAATACAGCGCCCCGCTCAACAGCGGCGATAACTTTATTCAAATTGAAGCGCGCGACCAGGCGGGCAACGTCACCCGCATGACCCGCCGCATTGCTTACAACCCCGGCGGAATCAACCCGGTGGACCGCATCAGCCGCAACATGGAGCAACTGCCCATGTTAATTTTGCCCAGCGCGTTGATTGTGGCTGGCATGTTGGCTTTTATTTACCTCCGCCAAAACCGCGTAAAACTTTCCCTGTCTGTGGACCAGCCTGTCTTTGCCCCCGGCGGCGGGTTTGGCGAAGACAACCAACTCGTCATCTCGCTCGACTTGAGCAAAACCGCGCGCGTTACGCTTGAAGTGTATGACCAAATGGGCAACCTGCGTTCCACCATTCTTCACAACCGCCGCAAAATGGGACGCCGCCACATCTTTTACTGGAACGGTTATGACGACCGCGGCTTGCCCTTGCAGCCCGGCGATTACACCCTGCAAGCCGAAGCGGGCGCGCCGCCCCTGCAAGTGACCAGCGCCGTGCAAGTCCGCATTGAACGGCAGGTGGTGCAAGTGCAAACACAATCATACGCGCGCGCAGGCACGGTACAAAAATAATAAAAAGACCCGCCGAAAAAGCGGGTCTTTTTTTGTTATTCCTTTGCAATCAACCTCACCTGATTATCGTAAAAGAAATAATCCCACGCCCAGTTAAACATCACCAGCAGGCGGTTGCGGAATCCGATAATGCGGTAAATGTGCAGGAACACCCAAATCACCCATGCGGCAAACCCGCTGAATGAAATTCCCCAAATGCGCGCCACAGCCGCATTGCGCCCGATTGTGGCAAGCAAGCCCGGGTCCTTATAGCGAAACGCCTCAAGCGGTTTGCCTTGTATGGCGTTCAAAATATTTTTGGCAGCAAGCCCCCCCTGCTGAATTGCCACAGTGGAAATCATCGGCAGCGGCTGATTTTTTTCATCAAGCACAAAAGCCGCGTCGCCAATTACAAAGACTTCGGCGCGGTTGGGAAGATTTAACTGCGGCAGCGCGCGAATTCTTCCCCCGCTGCCTTTTTCCACCGGCAGGCTTTCGGCAATTGCCGCGGCTTTGATTCCCGCCGTCCAAATCAGCGTGCGCGTTTCAATGCTTCTTCCGTCCTCCAACATCACCCGCTGACCGTTGAAACTTTGCAGTTTTGTGTTTAAGCGGATGTCCACATTTTTTTTCTTAAGCAGTCTTTCGGCTGCTTTGCGTAATTCTTCGGGATACGCGCCAATTAAATGCGGGCTGGCTTCCAGCAGAATGACTTGCGCCTCATCCAAATTCAAGCGCGGATAGTCCTTGCGCATCACATGGGTAATCAGCTCGGCGAGCGCGCCTGCGGTTTCCACGCCGGTTGCGCCGCCGCCCACGATGACAAAGGTCAGCATGGCTTTGCGCTTTTCCGCGTCGGCTTCGTGGCTGGCTTGCTCAAACATCGAAAGCAGGTGGTTGCGCGTCCGCCCGGCGGTTTCCAAATCTTTCAGTTGAAATCCGCTTTTTTCAATTTCATCAAAACCGAAAAAATTTGTCTGCCCGCCAACGGCAATCACAAGGTAATCATACGCAATCACCGAGCCGTTTAATTTGACATATTTTTCATCGAAATCAATCGCGCTGACTTCACCCATTTGAAAAGTTAAATTTTTTTGCTTGCGAAAGATGGTTCGCACTGGCTGGGCAATTTGCGCGGGCAGCAGCCCTGCAATTGCAACCTGATACAACAGCGGTTGAAATAGATGATGATTGTTTTTATCAATCAGCGTGACTCGCACGGGCGCTTTGGCGAGCGCGCGGGCTGTTTCAAGCCCGGCAAAGCCCGCGCCAATAATGACAACGTGGGGGAGTTGGGTGCGTTTCATATTTCACCTGTGATAACCTTCACGATTATTCTACTAAATCAGACCGTAAAAGTAAATATTTTCACAAGCGAAAACGCATCCCCCAAAAGTCACTCATTTAATGCGCAACAAGCCCGCCCAGCCCAATCAGCAGCGTGAGGGAAATGACGACCAGCGTGAAGATGGTTTGAATCCACCAGCCGAGAAAGGCAAAAATCAGGGCGAAGACAAGCAGTGCGGAAAGGAAAAGAAACGGGCTGGTTTTACGCGCGGGCAAATTGCTTTTGTGTAAGAAATACAACCCCGCGCCGTTCATCAACAGGCTAAGCCCCGTCAGGATGGCGAGAATGACCGCCCCGCTGCCGTTTCCCGGAAGCACATACACCCCGCATGTATTTTCAGTATCGGACATGGGATACACCGAATAGACCAGCGCTTTGACGAAAATAAACCGCTCAAGGTCAATATTTTTTGCGCTGATGGTTTTCTGAATGGTGATGGATTCTCCCGGCGCAAGCTCGGCAAAGTCCAGCGTTGTTTCAGGCGTAATGCGCGTGCTGATTTCGGTGCGGATGTTCGGCTTGATGGTTTGCCCGCTGGTGTTGGTGAATGTAATGGCAACGCTGCGCGTCTCGCCGCGCGTCATCATCACCGGGCAGGACAAGCCTTGAAACGGCGTTTTGGATTGGCGGGAGAACCCGTAGAAGTTGGCTTCAAGGTCCGCCCATGACGAAAGCGCGGCAAGCGTAATTCCCAGCGCCAGCCCGGCAAGATAAAAAACAAAAATAAGGGTGACAGGTATTTTTTTCATAAGTAATATCTTCGCGGTAAATTGTAGCATGGGAAAAGACGCCATGCGCCGGGCTTTTTAACGGCTGGGCGCAATCCATACTTAACGCAAGTTGCCGCCTTCAAAAGGGAAGAAGGATGTTGCCTGTTTTGAACCGCCGATGTGCAGAGGCGCAGAGTTTTTAATGAATTTCTCTGCGCCTCTGCGGTAAAAATTAAGCAAGGGTAGCAACTTGGGTTACTTAAATACCGCGTAATGCGGTCTTGTAACGAGGCGCGCTTCATAAAGACTGGGCGTCTCTTTTTTTTCGGTTATACTTGCGTCCGCAAATCTTATGACAGACCATATCCGAAACTTTTGTATTATCGCCCACGTTGACCACGGCAAATCCACGCTCGCGGACCGCCTGCTTCAATTAACAGGCGCCATCTCGGAACGCGATATGACCGAGCAGGCGCTCGACAGCATGGACTTGGAACGCGAAAAAGGCGTCACCATTAAAGCTTCCGCCGTGCGCATGTATTACACCGCCAAAGACAATCAAAAATACGAACTCAATTTGATTGACACGCCGGGACATGTGGATTTTGGCTACGAAGTCAGCCGCGCGCTTAAAGCCTGCGAAGGCGCGATTCTCGTTGTGGATGCGACTCAAGGCATCGAAGCGCAAACGCTGGCAAACTTATACCAAGCCCTCGACGCGGATTTAACCATCGTGCCGGTCATCAACAAGATAGACCTGCCCTCCGCCCGCCCCGACGAAGTGGCGGAAGATGTCGGCTCATTGCTCGGCGTGGAGCCGGATTCCGTGCTGCGCGTTTCCGCGAAGGAAGGTATCAACGTTGAAGCCATTCTCGAAGCGATTGTGGAACGTGTCCCCGCGCCAAAAAACGCGGATGACGAACCGCTTCGGGCGTTGGTCTTCGACGCGCATTATGATTCCTACAAAGGCGTTGTGGCTTACATCCGCGTGTTTGAAGGCATCATCAAGCCGGTTGACACCCTGCGTATGTTTGCCACCAAAACCGATTTGCGCCCGGTGGAAATCGGCATCTTTGCGCCCGGCATGACGCCCGTGCAGCAAATCAGTTCCGGCGAAGTGGGTTACGTTGCCACCGGATTCAAAACTGTAAATGAATGCCGCGTAGGCGATACGATGACGCTCGCAGCCGCCCCCGCGCCTGAGCCGCTGCCCGGCTACCGCACTCCCAAGCCGATGGTCTTCGCGGGCATTTACCCGGTGGAAGCGGATGATTACACCACGCTGCGCGAATCGTTGGAAAAACTGCAACTGAATGACGCGTCTTTAACCTTCCAGCCTGAAACGTCTCAAGCCCTTGGGTTTGGATTCCGCGCCGGGTTTCTTGGCTTGTTCCACATGGAGATTATTCAGGAGCGCCTTGAGCGCGAATATGATTTGGATGTGTTGTTCACCGCGCCTTCGGTGGAATACGAAGTGCTGACCGTTGGCAATCAAATTGTGGTGGTGGATTCTCCCGCCGAGCTGCCCGACCCCAGCAAAATTGTGGAAGTGCGCGAACCCTGGATGAATATTGAAATCATCACGCCGACCGAGTTCTACGGTCCGATTATGGATTTGGTTACAAAGCGGCGCGGCATTTTCAAAAAGCAGGAATATCCCGCCCCGCACCGCGTGCAAATGGATTTTGAAATTCCGCTTTCTGAAATCATTGTGGACTTTTTTGACCATTTGAAATCGCGCACAAAAGGCTACGCCTCGCTCGATTATCAATTTCTTGAATATCGCGCCGATAAACTGCAAAAACTGGAAATCCTCGTCAACGGCGAGCCGGTGGATGCGCTTGCCGCGATTGTGCATGAAAAGGATGCATACCACAAAGGTCAACGCTTGATTACCAAATTAAAAGACTTAATTCCGCGCCAGTTGTTTGACGTGGCGGTGCAAGCCGCCTCCGGCGGAAGAATCATCAGCCGCGCCAATGTCAAAGCCGCGCGCAAAGATGTGCTTGCCAAATGTTACGGCGGCGATATTTCGCGCAAAAAGAAACTGCTTGAGAAACAAAAGAAGGGTAAAAAACGTCTCAAGATGGTTGGCAATGTGGAAATTCCGCAGGAAGCCTTTATGGCGGTGCTGAAGTTGGATGATGAATAGTCAAATCGTCGTCATGAATCCGTTTTTTATGTCATTCCGGGCAAAGCGAAGAATCTTTAAGTCATAGGGATACTTTATCTTTGCCCGGAATGATAACCTGCCAGTCACTTAATCTTCAATCTCTAATTTCTAATCTCCAACCCCAACCCTCCCCATGAAAGACATCAAAAAATGGCTCCCCGGCACGCTCATCAGTTTGACACTGGTTGCCGTCATCCTCTACTTCGTTGACTTTAACGAAATGCTTTCCGCGCTGCAAAAGGCAAACTATGCTTTGATTGCAGTTGCCATTGCGCTGGGCTTTGTGTGGATGTTCATCCGCGCCAAAGTGTGGCAAACCCTGCTGCGCGACAAGCCAGCCTATAAAGACGTTCTGTTCACCGAAGGCGAAGGATATTTATTAAATAACTTTCTGCCTTTCCGTCTTGGAGAATTAGGACGCGCCTTCCTCATCAGCCGCAAGCCGGGCGGCGTAAAGTTTGCCGAAGCGCTGCCCACCATCGTTATCGAGCGCGTGGTGGATTTGATTTTCTCCGCAATGATTTTTCTCTTCTCGCTGCCGTATGTCGTCAATGCGGAAAGTTCGCCCGTCATGGGTTATACAGTCGGCGGCGTAATGCTGCTGGGTTTGGTGATGATGTTTGTCCTTGCCCGCAACAATCAATGGGCGCTGGATGCCTTTCACAAACTCAGCGCGCGTTTTCCCTCCCTGCAAAAATTTGGCGGCAGTTTTCTCGAATCGTTCTTTCAAGGCTTGAGCGCGTTGAACGACGGCTGGCTGTTCACCCGCTTTTTGTTTTGGATGACGCTCAACTGGGCGGTTGCGCTGCTTGCCTATTACCTGATGACGCTTGCCTACTTTCCCGAAGCAACCTGGTTGTGGGGCGTGTTTGGATTGGGCATGGCGGCATTCGGCGGCCGTCGCCGCGGCGGCCCCCGCCGGACGCGCGACGCAGCCCACCGGCACGCCGGGGGTCGTGCAATAGACGGCCGCCTTGGCGGCCGGACGCGCCACGCAGCCGACGGGCAGTCCCGGCGACGTGCAGTAGATTACGGCCTTGGCGACGGGAGCCGCCACGCAGCCGGCCGGAACGCCCGGTGCGGTGCAGACCACCGCGGCATGGGAGGCGGACGCTGCAGCGGCCAGGCCGAGCGCCGCGAGGACCGCGAGGGGTTGTCGTGACATGGTGAAGGCTCCTTGGGAATCCGTCCCCGGCGCCGGCGTTGCGCAGCGAATCGCGCGGCGTTCGGACGAGGTACGGTAGGTGGAAAGGGATCGACGACGCAGAACACCGCCGCCGCGGCTTCAGATCTCCCCGGAAGGTGCGGCGCCGTGGGACACCGAGAACTGCCGCAGGATGGCGTTGCCACGGTTCACCGCGGCGTCGAGGCCTTCCTTGACGGTGCGCTTGCCGGTAAAG
>DAOTZP010000030.1:0-4423 GCA_034434265.1 Anaerolineales bacterium
TAGGTGTTCGGCGAGAGGCAGAGCTGGTCGCGCCGCGCGCGTCTTTGCGGGTCTTCGGTGCCGGGACCATACTGGCAAACCGCAGCCCAAGGCTGGTAATGCGTGCGAAATTCGTCTGTGAAGTACACCGCGCCATTGCGGTACACCGTGCGCGAAACAATCACATCCGCGCCTTGCGCGGCGTAATCCACCTGCTTAATTTCATTGGGCGCCAGTTCCGGGTTTTCTTCAAACAATGGTTCGGGCGGCGGGACAATATTGGTAGGACCGGAAGTCGCCCATTCCACACTGCGCCCGTCGGAGGTGGAGTAAATCTTCCATGTAATTTTTCGAGCGGCAACATCCACATACGTTTCCATCAACATCCAATAGGGCGTGTCGTTGAGGAATTTGAAATCAAC
Source organism: Anaerolineales bacterium (assembly GCA_034434265.1). GTDB lineage: Bacteria > Chloroflexota > Anaerolineae > Anaerolineales > Villigracilaceae > Villigracilis. The sequence continues at coordinate 402 of DAOTZP010000030.1, forward strand.
AAGCGGGAAGTACACGGTTGCATCCAGACCAGCCAGGTTTGGGTCATAATCGCCGCTGATGGTTTTCTCGTAGTAGGTGACGCGGTACGCATGAGAATACCGCTCCAAAACGGGGTAGCCCGCAAAAAAGACCGTGCGAAAAAGCGTGGTGCTGACTTGACATACGCCGCCGCCCACGCCTTTGATGGTGCGTCCGCCGTAAATAATTAACGCTTCGGCGAATCCGTTTTCCAAACTCACATCGCCAAGATACGCGCCCATCGAAAAGGTTTCATTGGGCGCAACCAAAACGCCGTGATACCTTTCGGCAGCGGCAACGATGTTTTGAATACGCGCCGCGCTTGAACCATAAAAATAAGTGGTGTGCTGAGCGACCAGCTGCGTAATGCCCAACTCGGCGCCGGTGGCGGTATCGGCGACTGCGGGCTGCTGCTCCGCAATGACCAGCGGGATGGTATGCTCGCCGCGCTGCAAAGCTTCGTTAATGGCGCGGATGCTGGCTTCGACATCCACAATACGTCCGGTGGTGGAATTTTGAATCGGCTCGATTTGCCCTGTTTCATCATTGAAGACAAACCGCGCGTTTTTTGGACTACGGTCAACCTGCGCCTTGACATCCGCGAGCATGTTCCGCAGGGCGGAAGGGTCCAGCCCAACCTGCATTTGCGCCTGTCCGTTCACATCCGCAACGCTGACGGCAAGCATGTTTGCCAGTGTGGAAATATCATAGGTCCATGGACCGGGGTCGCCGGGCTGCGCGTTGGGAATGGTAAGCGTTAATGGCTGGCTGAGCATTCTTCGCGCGGCTTCGGCTTGGGAGGAAACATCCAGCAGGCGCGGCGCGGCTTCGGAAACAATTAACGGCGCTTCGCCATCGCGGAATGTTTGTAATTGCGCGCCGAGATAAATCATCGTCGCGTCAAGGTTGAGCAAACGCCCCACTTGACCGGGTTGTGAAATGACATTTGTGCCTTCCAAACGCAGGCTGGCTTCCGTAACCGGCTGGTTGACTTGCGCGGCAATCTCTTGAAGATAGCGATACGCCACGCGCTGGTCAAAGATGATGACGGGTGAAACATCGGCGCCAAATCCGCGCGCTTGGGCTTGAGCAAGAATCGCCCGAAACGGGTTGCCGGAGCGCCCGAAAGCATACGCCGCGTTTGCGCTGGCAGTCGGGTCGAAGACCATGCCCAACTCGGCTGGCGAAGCAACCCACATCTTATCCGCGCTGCGAAACAGCACTTTGCCGGTGATGGGGTAGGAAAGCGTCTGGCTTAATTTGACAGCCGCGTCGCCGGGCGACATGCCGGAGACATCCACGCCCGCAACGGTCACACCGGGAAAAATACGCCCGGCATAGACAAGCTGGTAGCCAATCACCCACACCATCAGGATAAAAAAGTAAAGCGCGCTTCCGCCCGCCAGTATGGCAAAAACTTGTTTAAGTAAATCGCGTTTTGAGGAATACATGGTCATACAGGAATTATAACGAAAAATAAAAATGGGTAAGGTACAATAAAAAAAGATAACCGCAAATCATAAACATCGGATGAGAAACTTATGAAAAAAATATTTTCCCTGGTACTGATTGTTTGGCTCACGGCTTGCACGCTTCCATCCGCCGCGCCGACAGCCTCCCCCCTTCCCAGCGCAACTGCACCGCCAACAGAAACTTTCACTCCCACCCCGCAGCCTTCTCCCACCGAAACGCCCACGCCAACTGAAACGCCCGCCCCAACCGCCACATTGACGGAAACGCCAACGCCCATTCCGGTGGTGGATAAATTGGAAGCGGTGGTCGTGGCAGATTTGCTGAGCTGCCGCTACGGTCCCGGCGCGGAGTATTTATATTTTTACGGCTTCAAAAAGGGAATGAAGTTAAGCATTATTGGGCGCGCCAAAGGCAACAACTGGGTGATGGTGGACGGAATGCAGCATTTGTGCTGGGTGAATTCCAAATTCATTGAAATTCAGGGAGATAAAAACACGCTCAAAGTCACCTATCCCGATGGGTACAGGCTGCCTGTTTCGCCGTATTACCCATCCCCTGTGATTTTGAACACAAGGCGCAATGGCGCAACAGTGACCATTGATTGGAATGCCATGACCTTGCGCCCCGGAGACGAGGAAGATGAAAACATGTTCATCTATCTGATTGAAGTCTGGCGCTGCCAAAGCGGAGAAATTGTTTTTGAAACGCTGGCAACCAACGAGCCGACAATTTCTTTTGTGGATGAAGGCGGCTGCGAAGAGCCTTCCCGCGCGCGGGTTTTCTTTCAGGAAAAGCATGGCTTTGCCGGTCCAGCCGAAGCGCCGTTGCCGTAACAAAAAATCAACTCCGAAGGTTTTGCCTCGGAGTTGATTTTTAACGCAACCTGCCGCCTTCAAGAAGAAGAGCGGGTTGGTTTGTTTTTTTAACACTCGCTGAACCCGCACGCATAACACTTGCGGCAGCCTTCTTCATTGACAACCGCCGCCTCGCCGCATTCGGGACACAAATCGCCGATTTGCATGGAGGGAAGGGATGTCTCACTGTGATGCCCGTTTCCATTTCCATTCGGCTTGACATCCTCAACCATCATGCCGCTTTTTTCGTTCAAGTATTGGTCAAGCACCTGACCGATTCCATCGGGAAGGGAACGCACGCGGTTGGGTCCAAAGCCCAGCGAGCGTCCGCCGCCAATGCCAATGAGTTGCACAATGATTTCGCGCATCCGGTCCACCGGCGCAATGGGCGAAGCCATACGCAGGATGTAGGAAATGAGCCGCCCAATCGCTTCGGATACTGCTGCGGTTTCAGAGCCAGCCTTGGCAGTATTAATGAACGCCTCGAAAGGCTGCGCTCCGCCGTTTTCGTTGATGGTGATGAACGCCTTGCCGGCGGGCGTATCAATGCTGTAGGTTTTTCCGCTTAAGGCTTTGGGGCGGGCTTTCTTTGTCCCATGCCACATGACAGGCGCGGATTCTTTTGCCGCCGGTTCCGGCGCGGACTTTTTCTCGGCGGTGGCTTTGGTCTCCAACACCACCACATCGCGCGAGCCGGTTACATACACGGTAATTCCCTTGCAGCCAAGTTCCCAAGCCAGCATGTACGCGGTGGCAACATCGGATTCGGTCGCGCCTTCGGGGAAGTTAATTGTCTTGGAAAGCGAATTATCCACAAAGGCTTGCAGCGCGGCTTGCATACGAACATGCTCTTCGGCGGTAATATCGCCGGAGACGACAAAGGTATCGCGCACGGATTGGGGCAGTTCAATCACATGCTGGCAGGTTCCTTCCCTCATCACCTGCTCGACAATTTCCTGCCGCTTCTCTTCGCCCAGCCCAAGTTTTTTTAATGCTTCATCAAAACGCGGGCTGGCATAGGTGAGTTTCAAATCCTTGCCATTGTCATTCACATGGCGGATGTATGCCAGCGCGAAGACAGGCTCGCAGCCGTAGCCTTCGCAGCCCGCAACGGTGGCAATCGTTCCCGTCGGCGCGACGGTGGTCTGCGCGGCATTGCGGATGCCGTACTTTTTCAGTCCCTTTGTAATTTCGTCCCACTTCACTTCGGGTCTGCCCCAGTTGTTTTGGTATTTGACGATGGAGACGGGCGGCTTCCACTGCATGTCGTCCATATCATAAATTGAGCCTTGAATGGCGGGGAAAGGTCCGCGTTCTTTTGCAAGTTCAATACTGGTCTTCATGGTATGGAAGCGGACAAATTCCATCACCTGCGCGCCAAATTCCTGACCTTCCTTTGAGCCATAGCGCACGCCAACATGGTACATCAAATCAGCCAATCCCATAATGCCCATTCCAATACGGCGGGCGCGGTGCGCGGCTTCTTTCAATTGCGGCACAGCGGGGACGTAGGCATTGGCTTCCACAACATCGTCCAAAAAGCGGGTGGCGGTGATAATGCTCTGGCGCAGGGTTTCCCAATCCACCGTGTGATTGGGTCCGCAGTGTTCATTGAGATTGACAGACCCCAAGCAGCAGTTTTCATACGGACCAAGCCACTGCTCGCCGCACGGGTT
>DAOTZP010000031.1:0-2037 GCA_034434265.1 Anaerolineales bacterium
GGTATTTCCGGCGGGGAATTGAATGACATTGAATTTCTTGGCGTAGAAATCCTGCAACAATTCCAACCCGCCGCCGTAATAGAACCATGCATTTTGCTGCGTAATCGTCAGACCAAAAGGCAGACAAGTGCCAAACGCCATTACCCAGCTCTTGCCGATGTAATAGTAAGAAGCGGTGTGACCAATTGGCACTGCGCCGGAAGAGACAACATCCAAAACTTCGGTTGCTTTGGCAAGCTCGCCGCCCGCGCGCGGGGTGATTTTGAACTTTCCGCCCGTCAGCTCTAAAACGCGCTCGGCAAATTTTTGCGTGCCGCCGAACAGAACGTCCAAAGCCGGGGTCCAGCTGGTTGCCATTTGCCAGTCAAGAGCGGGGAGCTCATCCGATGCGGGCGATGATGGAGCGGAGGACGAAGCAGATGATGGAGCGGATGTTTCAACCGGCGCCTGCTGTGTGGCAGCGGCTTCCGCGCCACATGCCGCAAGCGTTGAGGCAGCCATCCCAATTCCCGCCACTTTCAAAAATTCTCTTCTGTTCATGGTTCTCTCCTTTTGAAAAAAAAATTTAAAACCCGGCTGATGGCAGGTCAGCCAAAGGTTACAACACTTCCATTATAAATAATTTAAGATGCTTCGCCAAAAAATTTTAAGTTTTTACCTTTTGATATTGGCTTAACCACCATGCCGTGCCGGGCATACCGCTTGCGCTTGCCGCCTGATGCACTTTTTCCGTGTCAAAATATACGCGCCGTGCATCCAGCCGGATGCTGTCTTCGGTATCTTCCAAAATCAAATATTCCGCCCATGGCAGCAAAGAAGGCGGGTTTCCCGGCGTGTAAATAAACTTAAACGCATTGCCAATGCTGCCTGTATTAAGAATTAACTTTTCCCCGTGTCTTCGCACCATTTGCACATGCGAATGACCGCCGATGAAAATATCCGCGTCGAATGTTCCAAAATATTTTTCCAATTCCTCAACCGGCGTGGCGGCATGAATCACATCTGTGGAAGAAAACGGCGAGCCGTGAAACGCCAAAATTTTCAACCCGTTGGGCAGGGTAAATTGCGCGGTATCCACAAATGATTCGATGAATTTAACGTCCTCTTCGCCTAATTGATTGTGGCACCATGTCAAATCGGCAATCAGGTGCGGGGTGATTTCAAACTTTTCCGCCTGTTCGGGGTTTAATACCGCCCAATCATGGTTTCCTTTAACGTACACTTTGCAGCCCAAATTTTTCAGCTTGTGCAGCGTTTCCATCGGCTGAGGTCCCATGGTTATCGTATCGCCAAGACTGATGAATTGGTCAATGTTTTGGGTTTCGAGGTCTTTTATAACCGCCTCAAACGCTGTGTAATTCCCATGAATGTCTGAGAGGAAAGCAATCCGCATACCATACCTTTTATTCATATTGTACACGAATGTACTGTAAATCATGCGCAAACATCAACTTGTTATAAAAGTGGAATGAAAAGAAATCATAAGGAAACTGCAACTGAAAACCGCTTTGCGCGGTATAAAATGAAAGCAGAAAGAGAAACATTATGTGGAATACTTGCATCACCCTGCGCCGCTTGGCAAATTTTTTTGCGCTGTTTTTCCTGCTTGTGAATTATGCGGATGCGCGCGCGCTTGCCCCCCTTCCGTCGTTTCACAGCATTGAATTTGTGCCAAATATTGAAACCGCCGGAGTCATGGTGCGCGGAGTAAGCCTGCCCCAAAGCGCGGATTTGTACTACCGCGCAGATTCAGATTCCGCATGGCAGGCTGGTCATCCCCTCATGCGAATGGATGACGGCTCGTTAATTGGCAGTTTATTTGAACTTCAACCCTCCACATGGTACGAGGTCAAAGTCCGCAGCGGGACGATGGAAATCGGCGGGTGGGTGCAAACGCAAGCGGATGAGATTCGCTTCGAGCCGCAGCACACGCTCCACGTCCAAGCCAATGCCGCGCCCGGTGGAGATGGCTCCGCAGCCGCGCCGTTCCAAACCATTCAGCAGGCGGTTAATCGCGCGCAGGCGGGGACGCAAATT
>DAOTZP010000032.1:0-8861 GCA_034434265.1 Anaerolineales bacterium
CAAAGGAGACGAATCGCGCCAGCGGCTTCAATCCCAATTCGCGCGCCTTGTCCTCGGACATGACCATCACCGCCGCCGCGCCGTCGGACATTTGGGAGGAGTTGCCCGCCGTGACGGTTCCGCCTTCCTTAAAGGCGGGCTTGAGTTTGGCGAGTCCTTCAAGGGTGGAATCGCCGCGCGGACCTTCGTCGCGCTTGACGGTGAATTTTTTGCTGACGAGTTTTCCGTCCGCGTATTCGTTGATTTCCACGTCAATGGGAATCAGTTCGGGGTCGAAGAGTCCGCTTTCGACGGCGCGCGCCGCCTTCTGGTTGCTCTTCAACGCGAACTCGTCCTGCGCCTCGCGGGTGATTCCATACTTCGCGGCGACGTTTTCGGCGGTCAATCCCATGTTGGTGTAATACTGCGGGAGCTCCTGAGCGAAGTGCGGATTGGGCGAAAACTTGTAGCCCATCATCGGCACCATGGACATGGACTCCACGCCGCCCGCGACGCCAATTTCCACGTCGCCGGACTTGATGGCGTAGGCGACATGCGCGATGGATTGCACGCCGGACGAGCAGTAACGGTTGATGGTTTCGGCGGGGACGCTGTCCGGCAGCCCCGCGCGGATGGCGATGGTGCGGGCGAAGTTCATGCCCTGCTCGCCTTCGGGGAAGGCGCATCCCATCACCACGTCTTCGATTTGATGCGGGTCTACATTCGGCGCGCGCTTCAACAGTTCTTGGATGACCGCCGCGCCCAGTTCGTCGGGACGGACGGTCGCCAGCCCGCCGCGTTTTGCCTTGCCTACGGGCGTGCGGACTGCGCTGACAATGACGGCTTGTTTTTGTGTCATGGTTATCTCCATTTCTGGAGATTAGTAATTGGTAATTGGAGATTGGTAAATTCAATTACTAATCTCTAATATCCAATCTCTAATCTCTAATCTCTAATCACTAATTCCTCAACGGCTTCCCGGTTTGAAGCAACGACCACATTCTCGCCTGAGTCTTCTCCTCGCCGCACAGCGAAAGGAAGGCTTCGCGTTCCAAATCGAGGATGTATTGTTCGCTGACCCAGGTCGGCTTGGTGAGGTTTCCGCCCGCGAGGATGTGCGCGAGTTTCGAGGCGATGTGCGCGTCGTATTCGGTGATGTAATTGCCCTGCTGGAACGCCCACGCGCCAATCTTCATCGCGCCGAGCATGTCGCGCCCCGCGGCGTAGATGAGCTCCGGCGCGGGGGGACGGTATCCGGCGGAGAGGAGATTCAAGACTTCGCGCTTGGCTTCGGTCAGCAGATGGTCGCGGTTGGCAACCACGCGGTCTTGCGGATTTAAGATTCCCATGCCGCGCGCTTCTTCGGCGGAGGTGGCGACCTTCGCCTGCCCGATTTGCAGGAACGCTTTTTGCAGGAAGGGGAAGACTTCCGCGCCTTCGACTCTCATCGGAGGATTGATGATGCGGCGCATGTATTCCTTTGTGCCGCCGCCCGCGGGGATGACTCCCGCGCCGAGCTCGACCAGCCCGATGTACGTCTCCGCCGCGGCGACCACGCGCGAAGCGTGCATGGTCACTTCGCATCCGCCGCCCAGCGCCAACCCGGCGGGGGCAATCACCACGGGCTTGGGCGAGTAGCGCATCCGCATATTGAGTCCCTGCAAGCGGCGGATGGCGGCGTCGAGCGTGTCCCACATTCCCTGCTGCGCGGCGACCACGACCATGAAGAGGTTCGCGCCCGCGCTGAAATGTTCGCCTTCGTTGCCGACCACCAGCCCGTCGAAATGCGTTTCGAGTTTGTCCAGCGCTTCGGCGGTGATGGCGAAGATGTCGTCGTCGAGCGCGTTCATCTTGGTATGGAATTCCACCAGTCCCACGCCGTCGCCAATATCGAAGAGAGTCGCGCCCGCGTTCTTGCTGATTTCCTTCTTCGTGCCGCGCAAATCCTTCAAGAAGACGAATCCCTCCGCCGCCTTGAACTTGACGTATTTTTTCTTGCTTGCGTCGTACGCGCCGACTTTGTTGCCGCCTTTGTATTGGTAGAACGTCTCGCAGCCGTTCTTTAACATTTCGTCCACCCATTTGGCGGCGGGGTAACCGGCTTTCTTCATCGCCTTGACGGTGTCCGCCACGCCGAGCATGTCCCAAATTTCAAAGGGGCCCGCTTCGTGCATAAAGCCCCAGCGCATCGCGTCGTCAATCGGCTTGGCGGTATCCGCCACTTCGGGGATGATGGACGAGGCGTATTGGAAGCTCTGATAAGTCAAAGCCTTGACCAGCGCCGCCGCCTTGTCGTCCGCCGCGAGGAAGGCTTGCAACTTTTCTTTCAGCGTTTCCGCGTCCTTCGCGGCTTTCATCGAATCGAAGCGCGGCTTGCCTGCGGGGACGTGTTCCAGCGTGTTGAGGTCGAGCGAGTAAAACTCCTTCTTGCCTTCCGCGTCGCGGACTTCCTTGTAAAAGCCGACTTTGGTTTTGTTGCCGAGCCACTTGCGTTCCAGCAGCGCGTCCATCAACTTGCGCGGCTTTTCGGCGGCGAGGTATTTTTGTCCCAGCTTGTCGTGCGGAATCAGCGGCGCGAGATTCTTGCCGACATGGTCCCACACGTCCACGCCGACCAGGTCAATCAGGCGGAAGGTCGCGGTCTTCGGGCGTCCCATCAGCGGACCGGTGATGGCGTCCACCTCGTCCACCGTGTACCCGTTTTCGAGGATGAAGTCCAGCGCGAACGCGCCCGTGCCAAACGCCACGCGGTTGCCGATGAAGTTGGGCGTATCCTTGCACAGGACAATGCCCTTGCCCAATTTGCGCTCGCCAAATTCGACGAAGAACTGCGTCACCTCTTTGGAGGTATCCGCAGTCGGGATGAGCTCCAGCAGTTTCAAATAGCGCGGCGGATTGAAGAAGTGCGTGCCGAGAAAATGCTGCTTGAAGCCCTTGCTGCGTCCTTCCGCAATGGCTTTGACGGGAATGCCCGAAGTGTTCGTGGAGACAATCGCCGTCGGCTTGCGGATTTCGTCAATGCGCGCCATCAAGTCCTGCTTGATTTTCAGGTTCTCGACAATCGCCTCGCAGACCCAATCCGCCTCGGCGACGACTCCGAAGTCGTCTTCCAAATTGCCGAGCGTCACGAGCGTCTCCAATTCCTTCGCCATCAAGTTGGCGGGCTTTGCTTTCAGGCATCTATCCCAGCCCTCGCGGACAATCTTGTTCCTGTCGTCCGAGCCTTGGGGGACGATATCCAACAACGTGACCGGCACGCCCACGTTTGCCAGATGAGCCGCAATCGCCGCGCCCATCGTCCCCGACCCGATGACGACCGCTTTGTGGATGTGGTATTTCATGTTTGCTCCTTGTGAGTGATTGGAGATTGGTAATTAGAGATTGAGAAAGTTGAAGTCCGCGTCCGAGAACAGCGGCTCTTGAATTTCTTCATCGGAAAAGGCGAGGTATTCCGGCTTGGATTCCCGAACCGTGAATTTTTTGGTTTCCGCGCGCGCGTTTTTCATGCCGCTTGCAAACGTATTCAACTGGCGCGCCACGGCGGTTAAGCCTTCAGTATATTCGCGGATTTCATCCGATTTCATCAAGCCGCGTTCCTTGACTCGGTTGAGCCAATATTTCGTCTCAAACAAACTTCCGCGCGAGTAGTATAGAAATTGGAGTTTTTCTCCGAAGTTGTATCTTCCGAAAGATTCGGCGATATTCGCGCCAATGGAGTCGGCTGCGCGGGTGATTTGCTTGCCAACAACGTCTTTGGCAAATTCATCCCACTCGCCAACCCGTTTCCAAATCGAGTCGGCAATGACCTCCGCGGCTTTCAACACTTGCAAATCTTCCAAACCTATTGCCATATCAACCTCCAATCTCTAATCTCTAATCTCCAATCTCTAATCTCTAATCTCCAATTACCATTTACCTTAACTCGCTTCCGCTATATCCCAGTACCTGTCTTGCAACAACCAATCTGTTGATTTGACCAGTACCCTCGTAAATATCCGTAATCTTCGCGTCGCGGAACCATTTCTCCAGCAGAAACTCCCGGCTGTATCCGATGGGACCAAGAATCTCCACCGCCTTTTGGGTAATCTTGGTGACGATGTCGCCCGCGCGGACTTTGCTCATGGAAGATTCCAGCGCGTTGGGCTTTTTGTTGTCCGCCATCCACACCGCCTTCAGCACCAGCAGCCACGCCGAGCGCAGTTGAATCTCCATGTCAATCACGTCTTTTTCAACGGAGGTCAGCTTGTTGCGCGGCAGCCCGTAGCGGATTTCCACGCCGTTTTCCTTCAACTTCTCCTTGACGAATTCCACCGCCGCGCGCGCCACGCCCACGCCCGAAGCGGCAACCAGCGGGCGGGTCGCGTCGAAGGTCGCCATCGCGCCTTTGAATCCCGTCGTGGTCTTTTCCACCGTCGGCTTGCCGAGAATGTTTTCAAACGGCACGCGCGCGTCCACCAGCGAAATGGAAGCCGTATCGCTCGCGCGGATTCCCAGCTTGTGTTCGAGCTTGGTCACCTTCACGCCCGGCGTCCCCGCCTCGACGACGAAGGCTCTCATGCCCGCGCGTCCCGCGGACGGGTCAATGCTTGCCCACACCACGATAAACCCCTTGCCGAATTGCTCGTATTCGTTGAAGGACTTGTCGCCCGCGGTGACGAAAATCTTCTCGCCGTTGATGACCCACTCGTTGGTCTTTTCGTCCAACACGGCGCGCGCGCGAATCGCGGAAGTGTCGCTTCCCGCGCCGGGTTCGGTCATGCACATCGCCGCGAAGGTCGGCTTCTCTCCGCTGAACCGCGCGAGGAATTTGGCGCGCTGCTCCGGCGAGCCAGCCGCCTGCACCGCCGCCGCGCCGAGTCCGCCGCCGGGGGTGATGAGATAAAAGCCCACGTCGCCCCAGGAGAGCGCTTCAATCTGCGCGGCTAACCGCTGATACCCAATCGGCGGACGCTTTTCCGCGCCCTCCTTCGCGGGCTTTTCTTCGGCGGGAGCCAGTCCGCCCGCGCCGCCCATCGAACGCATGGCGGTATGCATGAACTCGATGTAATCGAAGGGAATGGAATGTTCGTTCTCGTCAAACTCGCGCGAAACGGAACGCATCATATTCACGGCGACCGTTTCCAGCATCGTATTCATTTGAACAATCGGTTTTGGCGCTTCAAATTCGATAGTCATGGTTTTCTCCTGTCATTACCAATTACCAATCTCTAATTACTAATTACCAATTACCAATCTCCAATAGCTTTTTAGAGATTAGAGATTGGAGATTAGAGATTGTAGATTACACAATCGCCAGCCCCAACAGCATGGGAATCCCCCGCCCGTTGCGCATGAACAGTTCGACGGGATGCTCGCGGATGTAACCGTGTCCGCCGAGAATCTGCACGCCGCGGTCGGTGACCATCATCGCCATATCCGCCGCGCCGGTGAAGGCGAAGTAGGCGGCTTGGGCGGCGTCTTCTTTTGCGTTGTCCAGCTTCCACGCGGCTTCCCACGTCAGCAGGCGCATCGCTTCGATTTCGGTGACCATCTCCGCCAGCATGAAGGCGATGGCTTGCTTCTGCGCGATTTTCACGCCGAAGGCTTCGCGCTCTTTGGCGTAATTCTTGGCGTATTCAAACGAAGCCTTTGCCACGCCCAAAGCGCAGGCTGCCGAAGCGACATGCATCGAGGCGAGAATCGGCGCGAAGTCGTGACCCGCCTCGCCCCCGAGTCGATTCGCCGCGGGGATTTTCACTCCGTCCAACTTGACGCGGTACATCGGCAGCGCGTTGATTCCCATGACCTTCTCGCGCTCGTCCGCGACGAACAACCCCGCCGCGCCTTTCTCCACAATGAAGCCCTGAGTCGCGCCGTCGAGATTCGCGTACACAATCAACGCTTCCGCGTCTTTGGCGAAGGGGACAAACGCCTTTTCGCCGTTCAGAACGTATTCCCCGCCCTCGCGCTTCGCGGAGGTCGTCATCGCGTTGGGGTCGAAGTCGAACTTGTATTCGACGAAGGCGGCGGTATAGGGCGACCAATCGCCTTCCGCAATTTTGGGCAGATACGCCTTTTTCTGCTCTTCGCTGCCCGCCAGCAGAATCGGCATGGCGAACAGCGCGGGAGTCATCACCGCCAGCGCGCCGGCAAGGTCGCCAAAGGCGAACTCTTCCAGCGCGAGGACGCCCGTCACGGCGGAGCGTTCGCCGAATCCGCCGTAGGCTTCGGGCGTGGAAGCTTGCAGAAAGCCCAGCTCCCACCCTTTGCGAATGAGCGCCTGCGGCAGCGCGCGGCTTTCTTCCGCGTCGCGCGCGGCGGGACGCAAGTCGTTGGCGGCGTACTTGCCAACCGCGTCCATCAGCATTTGTTGTTCTTCATTGGGTTCAAATGAATACATGGTCTCTCCTTCAAATGATGGACAATGAACAACAAACCCACCGTTTGGTTTGCGTCCATCGTCAAAATTACTTCAACATGCCTTTCAAAATAAAGTTGGCATACTCGTTGGCAATCTCTTCAATGGATTTTTCCCCATCAGGGCGGTACCAAGTCAGCGTCCAATTCAGCGTTCCCATAATGGCGCGGACGGCAAGCCGCGTATCCTTCAATGCAAATATTTTTTTTGTCACGCCTTCATCCAGCACACAGCGCCACAGCCCTTCAAACTTATCGCGGTGGGGAACATGACGGGCATGGGATTTCTTATCGAGCGAGCGATGCTCAAACAAGAGAACGGCTGTTAAATCGGCATTTTCCGCCAGCGCGGATAAATATGCGCGAATCATTAATCTTAATTTTTGGTCGGCGGGGTTCTTTTGCGCGGCAATTTCGGCAATGTGCTCCGTGAGCATCGCCAACGCGCGGTCGAGCAAGGCGAGCAAAATCTCCTGCTTGGATTTGACGTGATGATACAAACTTGCCTTTTGCACATTCAGCGTCTCTGCAATATCAGACATGGACGCGCCGTGATAGCCCTTTTGTCGAAAGACCTGCGCGGCGGCGTCGAGAATATCGTCTCGGGTCACAAAATCTCCTTCCCTACCGAACGGTAGGTAGAGGAAGTTTACTACCGCCTGCCGCCAAAGTCAAGGAATCATCAAGTAAAATTAAACGTGGAAACCATTCACACGCTCACGCGCAACCTGCGCGCCCGCACCGGCGATGTGATGGGATTAAGCAGAATGCTGGGGCAATAAATTTTCATTTTGCGGATATGCTATAATCATTTTATGACACTTCCAGAAACTGCCCCCACCCCCACCACCCCGCCCAGCCCGGAAGAACTTGCCCAAAAGCGGGAGGATGAACGCAAACAAAAACGGATGACGGCAGCGGTGATTGCCGGCGTTGTCATTTTTATTGCGCTGCTTGTCCTTGCCGTGTATGCGCTTTTGCAGCCCGCCACGCCTACGGACAAAATCCGCGATATTTTCATCATCATTGTCGCGCTGGAATCTCTGGTCATCGGCGTCGCGCTGATTGTCCTCATCATTCAACTTGCCAGCCTGATTAACTTGCTGCAAAACGAAGTGCGCCCGATTCTCAGCGCAACCAGCGAAACGGTCAACACCCTGCGCGGCACAGTGGAATTTTTGGGAGAAGAAGTGGTGGAGCCTGTGATGCAGCTCAGCGGATATTTGGCGGGCTTAAAGCGTATGTTAGAATTGCTGGGAATCAAGCCCAAGTAAAAAAATCAATCCAACTTATTAAATAAATAAAGGAGAAATACCATGTCTGACCGTGATGAATTTGGAGCATTCCTCGTTGGCTTTGTTGTCGGTGGGTTAACCGGCGCGGTCGTGGCGCTGCTGTTTGCCCCGCAATCGGGCGAAGAAACCCGCGCCTTAATCAAAGACAAATCCATTGAACTGCGCGACAAAGCGCAGGTGACGGCTGAAGAAGCCTATCACCGCGCCGAAGCCGCCGCGCGCGAAGCCCGCATCCGCGCGGAACAACTTGCGGCTGAAGCAAAAGCCCGCGCCGAAGAACTCAGCAAAGAAGCGCGCGCGCGCGCTGAAAAACTTGCCGAAGAAGTCAAAGAACGCGGCAAGAGCGCCATTGACGCAGTCCGCAAGAAAAAAGAAGAAGAAGTAAAACCTGCCTAACACGACAAGGGTTTGACTTTCGTCAAACCCTTCTTTTTATGCTTATCCAAAAATTGATGCGGGTGTTTTTTCACCTGCTTTATCATCATTTTGCGTTTACTTACGACCTTGTTGCGGCGTTTGTCTCCTTTGGGCAGTGGAAAAACTGGGTTTTTGAGATTTTGCCTCACATCAAGGGGACTCGCATCCTCGAGCTCGGTCATGGTCCCGGACATTTGCAACGCGAATTGACCTCCCGCGGATGGATTGCCTTTGGGTTGGACGAATCGCGCCAGATGGGAAGGCTCGCTGCAAAGCGGCTTGATGGAAAACATCACCTCGCGCGCGGACTTGCCCAACGCCTCCCCTTTGCAAACGAATCCTTTGATTGCGTGGTTGCCACGTTCCCCACTGAATATATTTTCAATCCGCAGACATTAACCTCGATAAAACGCGCGCTGCGCCCAAATGGGCGGCTTGTTGTGCTGCCTGTCACCTTTCCGCAAAATGGATTTCTCAAATGGCTGTATAAAGTGACGGGGGAAAGCCCTGCCGCGTTGGATGAATTGCTGCAAGAAAGACTGCGGCAGCCATTTATCAATGCCGGGTTTACTACCGAAATGAAAGCGATTGAAGTAAAATCAGGAAAATTGTTGTTTATTCTTGCAAAAAAACAAGATAATTAACCCAAGTTACTGCCCTTGCTTAATTTTTACCGAAGAGGCGCGGAGGACACGGAGAAATTCATTAAAAACTCTGCGCCCTCTGCACATCGGCGGTTCAAAACAGGCAAAATCCTTCTTCCCTTTTGAAGGC
>DAOTZP010000033.1:0-9823 GCA_034434265.1 Anaerolineales bacterium
CCATGATGTTTTGCGAAACAAGCTCAAATCAAGAATCCGCCGTCTTTGCCATTATGGGCGACAACGTAAAACTCAACATCACCCGCAGCGGAACCCGCCTTACCATCACCTCCGCCGATGGAAACTCCGTCATCAATCTTGTGAAGAAATAATGTGCCGCATAATAAAAACGGGTTGCAAAGAAAATTTTTGCGACCCGTTTTTATTTTTTATTTTTCAGACAGGCGAAACGCGATACCAAACATCCACATTGACATAAATCATCTTGCTGTGCCGCGCGTCCATCTCAAGCGAAGGCTCGGCGGACATTTCGGCGGCGCGCATCGCCTTTGCCTGCATGGCAAACCTGTGCGGCGGCTCATCATCGTGCGAAGATTCGATGAAGTCATACACGCCAATCAACTTAACGCCCAACGCATCCGCCACCTGCCGCGCTTTGGATTTTGCTTTTTGCGCGGCAAGCAGCAAACCTCTTTCGCGCGCCGCGTCTTCGTCATATTTCCATTCGATGTAGTCCAAAGCCGCGTTTTTTTGAGAGCCAACCGCATCCAACATCCCGGCAAGTTGATTCAAGTCCGCGCAGCGGATTTTCAACCGATACGCCGCGCTGGATGTTTTGAGCAGCGCCCCGCTGGATGTTTCAATTTGAACGCCCTGTAACTGAACCGCGTTTTCTTCCACCCCAATTTTTTGCAGCGCTTCCAGCAATTGATTCACCTCTTTCGCTTTCTTCATCGCCGCATCCCCGCTGACGACGGACGAGCCTTTCACCGTCACATGCAAATCGGCATGGCTGGCAAAAATCTCCTCGCGGTGAAATGCGGAGACTTTGATGGTATCGGGCTTGGCTTCCATGGCAGCGCCCTTATGATTTTTCCGCCGATAAAAATCGAAACGGCTTCGCGGTGTAATACACCGTCCACACTTCGCCCGCTTTCAACGCGGATTGCAGCGATTCGTCGGTTTGAAATTTCTCGTCCCCCACCGAAACAAAAAACACGCGCGTTTCTTTGCCGTCTTTGCTTTGCTGCGTTTCCCATGCGTATGAGATTTTGCCCCGCGCAGTTTTCACGGTCATATCCACAGGTTTGACCCAGCGCAGCGCATACATCAGCCCGGCGGCAAGGGCAATCAAGCCTGCCATGCCAAGAAAAGACGCGCCGAGTCTGCCCAGCGAATCCGCCGCGCTGGTTTGTTCCGCAGCGGAAGAGAGCATCGTCATCGGCAGAAAAATCCGCGTGCTGAAAACCAGCGCGGGCAGACAGATGAATAAAACCGCCGCCGCAGCAGCCAAGCCGCCCAACGCATTCGGCTGCGATTTATACTGTTCCACCAGCGCTTTTTTTTGCGGCTCGGTTAAGTTGCCTTTGCGGTTGGCGTTCAGGTCGGCTTCATCAAACTTCCATAATTCATTGAGTGTGGGCATGGCTATCCTTTTTTGACGGCACTTTGCTCATTGCATATTCCGCCAGCGCGGTAATGGTCAGGGATGGATTGACGCCGGGGTTGGCAGGCATAATCGAGCCGTCAATGATATACAACCCGTCGTAATTGTGAATTTTGAAATGCTCATCCACCACGCCCTCCTGCGCGGATTTGCCAACGGGCGCGCCGCCGAGGATGTGGGCGGTGGTCGGCATCCCCAGCAGGTTTTCGCCAATTGAGCCAAGCGGCACGCCGTTGATTCGCCTGGCAAACTCGCGCGTGATTTCATGCGAGCCTTTCACTTGCGCGTTGATTTCGTAGCCGGGTTCTTCCTCCGCAACCAAGCCGGTGCGAAAGAGCGTGAACAAACTGCGCCCAATGCGAAACCTCATGCGGTTATCGGCGTGCTGCATGACAAGCAAAATGGTCACATTATGCGCCCAGCCGGGCAAGACAAGCGCTTTGAGAAAATCCATCGGATGAGTCAACGCCCACCAGAAGAAGTTGGCAACCCGCATGGGAACGCTGACATTGGTATCAATCAGCGGCGCGGCAAGAAACCGCATGAGCGAAGAACCATCGGGATAGCGAACAGGCTCAATGCGCGTAATTTCATCATGATTGTAGATGGATGAAATTGCCACGCCTTCGGAATAATTGACATCCGACTTTCGCGCCACGCTTCCCAGCAAGCCTTCGGAATTGGTGCGAACCATGCTGCCAAGTTTGGGCGAAAGATTGGGCAGTGATTTTTTCACATCGCGCAGGTTGAGCAGCAGTTTCATCGTTCCCATCACGCCCGCCGAGAAGATGACATTCTTTGCGCGGACTCGTTCATATTTCTTGAACAACGAAGTAGAGTTTCGATATGTAATTTCGTAACTTTTATCTTGCAATGGTCGTACATCCGTCACTTCCACTTCGGGCTTTATCTCCGCGCCGTTTTTTTCGGCGAAGTATAAATAATTTTTCGGCAGCGTGTTTTTGGCATTGTGACGACAGCCCACCATACATCCGCCGCAGTGCAGGCAGCCCGCGCGGTCTGGACCGGCGCCGCCAAAGAACGGGTCGGGGACCGTTTTGCCCGGCTCGCCAAAATACGCCCCCACGTCCGTAGCGCGGAAGGTATGTCCCATGCCGCGCGCTTCGGCAAACTCTTTGAGGATTAAGTCCGCCTTCCACAGTTTGGGATTGCGCGCAACGCCGAGCATTTTCTTCGCGGTCTCATAATGCGGGCGCAAAACTTCGCCCCATTTGATGTTTTGATTCCACACGGGCGTTGCAAAGGTTTCATCGGCGGGAACTTCCAGCACATTGGCATATCCCAAACTGCCGCCGCCCACGCCTGCGCCGTGCAGCACCATTACCCCCTTAAGCAGGCTGATTTGCAAAATGCCGTGCGCGCGCAACGCGGGCATCCAAAGGTATTTCCAATACTGCCAGTTGGTTTTTGCAAAATCTTTATCCTCAAATTTTTTTCCTTTTTCCAGCACCAAAACGGAATACCCTTTTTCGGTTAGCCGCATGGCGGAAACGCTGCCCCCAAACCCTGAACCGATGATGACATAATCATAAACTTTTTTGTTCATAATCTTTGTTTCAAAAGGATTTTGTCCCAATCCAGCATGGTTTTAAGATTTTCCAATGGCAAATTTCCTTCGGGCATGTAACCGACAAACGAGCGATTGTATTCATCTTCCGTGCCGTCGGAAAGATGCCACCAAAGCGGCATCTTAAACGTGCCAACGGCGGATGTGGCTTTATCGCCGTCGGGCAGCGCGGTTTCATAGGTGATGACCATCATGCCGTCGGCGGTCTCGGCAACTTCCGCCACCGTCGCTTCGTGAATCCAGCGCAGCCATTGGTGTTGATTTGTTTTTGTATTATCGGGGTTCACAATCGTCCGCGCGCGCGTAATCACCTCGCCGACTTTGTACTCCCACGGCGTGACAACCTTTGCCGGGGTTTTGTCTTTTGCTTTTTTGTTTTCGGCGGGCTTGGCGGTTTTCTTAAGAAACTCCGGCGGCAGCAAGCCAACGCCCTGCCTGGTGGCGGGCGATTTTGCAATCTGCCAGATGCTTGGTTCTTTATCCACAAATCGCAGCCAAAGGATGCTGGCGCCCTGCTTGTAATCTTTTTCCGAAACCGGCTTGACGTAATACGCCCCGGGCTTGCCTTCCGCTTCGGCGGCAAGATACCACTTGGGTTTTGCAGCCAGCCCGCCCGGCGGCAAATTTCCGCGAATGTGCTGGCAATGTTCGGCGGTTTCATTGCATACCGCGCGCGCCACAATCAATTCATGCGCGCGTCCGTGTTCATCGCGCCATGCCGAAGGGTCATGGTTTTCCCATTCGTCCATCAAACGCCGCCAATCGGCAAACTCCGGCGCGTTGCGCTGCGCCTCTTCCTCTTTTGTTAAGGTTTCCCAATTCAAGTCCTTTACTTCATTCACGCGCAGCGGCGTAAAACGCACAACTTCCTTCCACGCCCATTGCGGAAATATATTTTTCATTTCCACAATTTTTTGCAGCGCTTCATCAGTGGACATTTTTTCCAACTCATAGCGGGCTTCCTCTGCGGATAAGGCAGCCAGCCCGCCGCGTTTGGTCTTGGGTCCGGCGGCTTTGACGCTGTTGAGATGCATCGCGGCTTTCCCCTTCCATTCGGGTTCGTCTGCGGCGGCAAGTTTTGGCGCGCCCGCTGTTTTTCCGCCGCTTCCATACTGTTCCAATTTTTGCTGGCAGAGTTTTTCCACTTGCGTATCATCCAGCAACTTTATCGCGTCTTCGGTCTCTTTGACTTTCAAGCGGATGAGCAAATCCTTCGGGTTTGCCCATGAGCCGTGCGCGCTGGCATAACGCATCCCGGAAAAATGCACCACCATATATTGCAGCCAAAGCGGAAAGCGCTCAGGCTCTTTTTGAAAACGCGCATAAATCTCTTGCAGCAGCGCGTATTGGTCCTTCGCTTCCAGCGACTTGACGTACTCTTCAATTTTTCCATACACAATATCGCGGATGGTGATTTGCTTGTCGGCAGGGAACTGAATCACAAACTCCGCTTCGGGCGTCTTAAAATTTGGGTCGCTTTTGGAAAGCTTGTACCACGCCAGTTTTCTTTCCTCCACTTTTTCATAGGCGGCGCGAAACGCAAGCAAAACATCCATTTCATGCTGCGCCATCGGCAGCGTTACGCCTTCCAGCATTTGCAACTGCCTGCCCTCTTCCGCATACTTGGGATGGTTGGGGTCCATGTTTTCGTGCCTGCGATGCAAAGACTTAAGCCTCTCCTTAATCCCGTCGCGGTGAATCTTCCAATTCGCAATCACGCTTTCCACAAAACTTTTTTCGCCGCGAATGTCTTTGGACCAGCTCTGCGCAAATAGCGCGTGCATTTTATGAATCTCCGCCAGTTCGGCTTCATCCAGCTCCGCAAATTTGGAGGCATATTCAGCGCGCACGTTGGTCTTGCGAAAATAATCGCGCAAAGATTCATATTCTTTATTGGCGGCGGCGGCGTTTGCCTGCCATGCTTTCTTATATGCTTCCACTTCCGCCCCCAGCGTTTGAATGTCTTTATCTTTATATTGCGCCCACAAATCAATTTCCATGTAATACGTCAAAAAATCGCGCAGTTTCACCTCGCGCATAGGGTAAATGGTTTTGCGTAAAAATTCATTCTGCCATTGAAAATAATATGTTTGCATTGTCGCTCTCCTGTGTTTCAAATACGCCGCAGCGCAGGGCAGGCGGTTGAATTATACTTTAAGCGATTCAAAAAAAGAGGAGCCATGAAACAACCTTCATACCACTCACGCCGCTCTCCTGTATATGGCAGGCGCGGAATTGTCTCCACATCGCAGCCGCTGGCAACCGCCGCGGGGCTTGAAATTCTTGCAAAGGGCGGCAACGCTGCGGACGCGGCAGTCGCAAGCGCGGCGGCGCTCAACGTCACCGAGCCAACCTCCACCGGCTTGGGCGGCGATATGTTCGCGCTGTATTTCGAGGCGCAAAGCAGGCAGGTCACCGCGCTGAACGGTTCGGGGCGCGCGCCCGCCGCGTTAAGTCTGGAACGATTAAGAAGCGAAGGCTTCAACGAACTTCCCATGTACCACGCGCACACCGTCACCGTTCCCGGCGCGTGCGCGGGCTGGTGCGACCTCATCGAAAAACACGGCTCGCTTTCCATGGGCGAAATCCTCGCGCCCGCCATTCGCCTTGCCGAAGAAGGCTTCGCCGTTTCGCCGCTCACAGCGCATTCATGGTCGCGCGGCGCGGAACGCCAGTTGAAACATGCGTTAAACGGCGATGAATTGATGATTGACGGACGCGCGCCCAAAGCGGGGGAAGTGTTTCGCAACCCGGGATTGGCAAAAACCCTGCGCGTGATTGCGGAACAAAACAAACGCGGGTTTTACGAAGGGCAAATCGCAGATGCCATCGTCGAAGCGATTCGCGCCTCAGGCGGCTGCATGGCGGGCGATGACCTCGCCGCGCACGTCTCCACATGGGAGACGCCCATCTCGGTCACTTATCGCGGCTTGCGCGTGTATGAATGTCCGCCCAACGGGCAGGGCATTGCCGCGCTCATCGGGCTGAATCTTTTGGAAGGCTTCGACCTTCCTTCCATGCCTTCGCTTTCCGTTGAAAAAACGCACTTGATGATTGAAGCCATGCGCCTTGCCTTCGCCGATGCGCGTTGGTATGTGGCAGACCCCGCGTTTTCAAACATCCCCATCCATGAATTGCTCTCCAAAGAATACGGAAATCAACGCCGCAAGTTAATTGACCCCGCGCGCGCCGTGATTGACCCGCTGCGCGGAACGCCAACCGCATCCTCAAACACGGTGTATTTAAGCGTGGTGGATGAACAGGGCAACGCGTGTTCATTCATCAACAGCAATTACGCGGGGTTTGGCACGGGCATTGTTCCCAAAGGCTGGGGGTTTACGCTGCAAAATCGCGGACATAATTTCAGCCTTGACCCCAATCATCCAAACGCGCTTGCGCCGCGCAAACGTCCGTATCACACCATCATCCCCGCCATGGTCACACGCGAAGCGGATGGCTCGTTGTACGCATCCTACGGCGTGATGGGCGGCTTTATGCAGCCGCAAGGTCATGCGCAGGTGTTATCCGCACTGGCGGATGAAGGGCTTGACCCGCAATCCGCGCTGGATTTGCCGCGCTTTTGCATTGACGTGGAAGAGGCGGGCGGCAAAGTCGCCATCGAAGAAAGTATGCCCGTCGAGACTTTTTCCGCGCTGGAAAGGATGGGGCATCCCGTGTATTCGGTCAGCGGGTACGACCGCGCCGTCTTCGGACGCGGGCAGGTCATCCTGCGCGACCCGCAAAGCGGAATTCTGTGCGCGGGCAGCGACCCGCGCGCCGATGGCTGCGCGATGACATTGGGATGAACAAAAGTAATTCACCCCGAATTTAATTTGCTCTTAAAACAAACTCACCCGCGAAACATTAATTTCGGGGTGAGTCGTGTTTGTTAATACTGGTAAAATCCTCTGCCTGCTTTTCTGCCAAGGTAGCCCGCATCCACCATCTTTTTGAGCAGATACGCGGGGCGGTATTTGTCTTCGCCCAAGTCGCGCTGCAACACTTCCATCACAAATAGCACTACATCCAAGCCAATTAAATCCGCCAGCGCCAGCGGACCCATGGGGTGATTCATGCCGAGTTTCATCACCTGGTCAATCGCTTCGGGCGTGCCGACATTTTCCTGCAAGGCAAAAATGGCTTCGTTAATCATCGGGCATAAAATACGGTTGGAAATAAAGCCCGGCGAGTCGTTTGCTTCCACAGGTTCTTTGCCCATCGTCTTGCAAACTTCCAAAACGGTGTTTGTAGTTTCATCGGATGTGCCCAGCCCGCGAATCACTTCCACCAATTTCATCAGCGGAACGGGATTCATAAAGTGCATTCCAATCACTTTATCGGGACGTTTGGTGGCTGCCGCAATTTTGGTGATGGAGATGGAGGATGTGTTGGACGCCAAAATTACGCCTTCGCGCGCGTTTGCATCCACGTCTTTGAAAATCTTAAATTTCAGTTCGGGGTTTTCAGTGGCGGCTTCAATCACCAAGTCCGCGTCTTTGATGGCGGACATATCGCCCGTGAATTGAATCGCGTCGGCAGATTCTTTTTGCCCGGCGGTGATGCTCCCCTTTTCGAGCAGTTTCGCGGTGGATTTTGCAATCGCCGCTTTTGCTTTTTCCAGCGCGGCGGGCTGCACATCCATGCACGTCACCTGATAGCCGGAAGTCGCGGCAACCTGCGCGATGCCGTTGCCCATTGTCCCCGCGCCAATGACAAATATTGTTTTAATCGTCATGTGTTCCTCTTGTGTGTTTCATCTAGCCTTCAAGTTCTATCGCCATGGCAACCGCTTCGCCGCCGCCCAAGCAAAGGGAGGCAACCCCGCGTTTGAGCCCCCGGTCTTTGAGCGCGTAAATGAGCGTGGTCAGCACGCGCGCGCCGCTCGCCCCAAGCGGATGCCCAATGGAGATTCCGCCTCCGTTTACGTTGACCTTCTCCCAATCCCACCCTTGGTCGGCGAGCATTCTTCCATCCGCGAGGACTTGCGCGGCAAAGGCTTCATTCAACTCGAACAAATCCACGTCGGAAATTTTCCAGCCGATTTTCTTTAAGACTTTGGGGATGGCATAACCCGGCGCGGCGAACAGATATTTCGGCTCGACTGCGGCGTGACCATACCCGACAATCCGCGCCAAAGGTTTGAGGTGATTCTTCTCCGCGTATGCGCGGGAGGAGATGACAACAGCCGCCGCGCCGTCATTCATGGAGGAGGCGTTACCGGCGGTCACTTTTCCATCCGCCTTAAAAACAGGTTTGAGTTTGGCAAGCGATTCAAGCGAAGTATCTTTGCGCGGACCTTCGTCTTTATCGAAGATGGTCACTTCGCCTTTTCTTCCGGGAATTTCCACAGGCACAATTTCATCTTTGAATTTTCCCGCTTCCTGCGCGGCGACGGCGCGTTGATGAGAGCGAAACGCGTATTCATCCATCTCCTGCCGCGTAACTTCGTACTCATCGGCAATAAATTCCGCAGCCATGCCCATGCCCCAATTTTCAAACGGGTCCCACAAGCCGTCGTTGGAGAGGGCGTCAATCATGGTTTGGTTGCCGAACTTCAATTCGCCCATGCGCCCATTAATGAGGTACGGCGCGCGGCTCATGGATTCAAACCCGCCCGCCACGAATAAATCGGCGTCGCCCGCGCGGATTGCCTGTGCCGCCAGCATTGCAGATTTTAGCCCTGACCCGCAGACTTTGTTCACCGTGGTCGCGCCCACGCTGTTAGGCACGCCGCCAAAAATGGCTGCCTGTCTTCCGGGCGCCTGACCGTTGCCCGCCTGCACCACGTTGCCCATGATGACTTCTTCAATTTCTTTGGGGTCAATCTTTGCGCGTTCAACTGCGGCTTTAACAGCAACCGCGCCAAGTTTCACCGCAGGGATTCCGCTTAATGCGCCCTGAAATTTCCCCACTGCGGTCCGCGCCGCGCTTAAAATCACGGCTTCATTTTCTTTGCTCATCAGCTGCCTCCTTGAATTTTTTGGTAATTATACCCACCCCGCTAAAAAAAGTTCTTTCGATTGGAATTGTCATTTGATATTTTGCGGCGATTTGCGGCGGCAGGGGAACATGGCGCAATATGCGCGCTCCGCCGCGTTTTTAAGAGAGGATACAAGTTACCACGCTGATTATGCGTCCATCAGGGAGATGTTAAATTTGAAACCCTCCCTCAATACTTATCGAAATGGCAATATCCTAACTCTTGACTTCTCTTCGTCAACCGTCAGCAATGTGCCTTGCTCCAATACGGACTGATGTTCCTGCAAAACCCTGAGCAATTTATCCCCCAGAATTTCGGGAAACACATCCTGCGCGCGAACTTGAATCACGCTGGGACTCTCCGCATGGGTCAAAGCCAGTAACACACCAAAATCCAAATCGTGAGTGAAAACAATGTATCCATGCTCACGCGCATACGCCATGGTGATTTCATCAGCAGCGCGGATATCGCCTACTGTTGACCAGTGAACGGATTCCCAGCTTGCATCCCGTAATACTTTCACCCAATCAGGCGAAAGATTCATGTCAATCAGAATTTTCATGCGGAAGTCAGCGGCAATTCGATTTCTTCAACGCGCCAGGCGGCATACGCCAATGCCTCACGGATATCTTCTTCAAGATATGGATATGCCTTGAGGATTTCCTTTTTGCTGTGACCTGCCGCCACAAGACCGACAATCATCCCCACAGTAACTCGCAAGCCGCGAATGGTCGGTTAATTAGCATTTTATCACACACCGACAACAGTGGACAAAAATTTGCAGCACGTCCAAAATGTCAAGTTAAAC
>DAOTZP010000034.1:0-2709 GCA_034434265.1 Anaerolineales bacterium
ATGCTGGATGACTTGGGCTTGATACCCACCTTAAAAAAATACATTGAAACTTTCAAGGAACAATCCAATTTGGAAGCAAGTTTGAACGTGACCGGCACGGAACGGCGCTTTCAACCCTATCTTGAGGTGATGATTTTCCGCGCCGTGCAGGAACTGCTTGGCAATATTTCGCGGCACAGCCAGGCGACCACAGTCAAAGTTCAAATTGACCTCGGTCCGGAACAAATCCGCGTGAATGTCAGCGATAACGGCAAGGGGTTTGCGTCCGAAGTCATCAACGCATCAAACAATCTTGGTCTGAAATTAATTCGTGACCGCGCGGAAATGCTTGGCGGCAGTTTTGAAATTGACAGTTCCGCCGGAACCGGCGCGCGCGTTACCTTTGTGGTACCGGCGCTTGCCCGCGAGTAACCGCCAAAGCGCGCGTGGACGCGCCTGATAAATTCAATATTTTCTTGTATAATCAAAGTACAGATTTGACCAATTACCCCAGCAGGTTGCAAAATAGGAGAAGATTATGCGTCGCGGACGAACATTATTGTTTGTGATTGTGTTTCTTTTAGTTCTTGGTGTGGGCGGCTTTTTTGCTTTTCAAATGCTAAGCGGCGCCTCTACGGCACAGCAGCAGCAAGCCGAAAAACCAACGAAAGAAGTTTATATTGCCAAACAACCCATCCCCCAGGGTGTGGCAATCACTGAGGAAGTTCTTGGCACTATAAAACTTCCCCAGGAAAATGTGATTGCCGTGATGTTTGAGACAAATGAAAAAGCGGCGCTGTTGGGCAAAATTGCCAAACTGGATATTGACCAAGGCACCCCAATCACTGAGTCAATGGTGGTGGATGCGTCTTCCGCCGTCCCGATTACGGGTCCCAAGTGGGCAACTTCCATTCCCCCCGGCATGACCGCCATGTCCATTCCCACCAGCCGTCTGGCAACATCCGCGTATGCTATTAACGAAGGCGCGCACGTCAACATCAATGCCTGCTTCCTTTTCATGGATATTGACCCCGCATTCCAAACGCTGCTCCCCAATGCAACCGCTTCCCTTTCCAGCACCGGCTTTTTACCGGATACATTAACCGCCCTTACTCTTGGCGTGGACCCCGCCAAAGGCGGACCGCAAGGTCGTGTGGAACTTGACCCGTCTTTACAGCAGCCTTATTACTTAATTCCCTCTGAAACAAAACAACGCCCGCGTATGGTTTGCCAAATGTTGCTGCAAGATGTGGTTGTGATGAAATTGGGTAATTTCTCGCTCACAAATACCACCGGCGCCGCGCCTGCCCAACCGGCTGCCACCCCAAACCCCCAACAACAGCAGCGCCAGCAACAGCAGCAACAGCAGCCCCAGGAAGAAGTCAGGCGCGATATTATTACTTTAATCGTCACCCCGCAGGATGCGCTGACCCTCACTTACCTGATGTATTCTGATGCAAAAATTACCATGACGCTGCGCAACCCCGGCGACCAAGCCCGTCAGGCAACGGAAGCCGCCACCTTGCAGTTTTTACTCAGCCAATACAACATCCCGGTGCCTGCCAAGCTCCCCTATACGATGGATGCAGTATTCTCTGTGGATGCGCTTGGACTTGAAGTCACCGCGCCGCCCGACCTTCCCGGAGAATAAAATAAATTAAGACCGCTCTCTCACAGGAATAACACTTATGGCTGCTGACAAAATTCGCGTTTTGATTGTGGACGATATTGCGGAAACGCGTGAAAACATCCGCAAACTGTTGCAATTTGAAACAGATGTGGAAGTCGTTGGCGCTGCTTCGGCAGGCAACGAAGGCGTAAAGCTCGCGCTTCAACTTGACCCGGATGTAATTTTGATGGATATTAACATGCCGGATATTGACGGCATTACCGCCACTGAGCAAATCCGCCAAAAACTGCCGCATGTACAAGTTGTTATTCTTTCGGTGCAAGATGATGCCAACTACATGCGCCGCGCCATGCTTGCAGGCGCGCGTGACTTTTTGAATAAACCCCCAATGGGAGGCGAGCTCATCGCCGCTGTGCGCCGCGCCGGAGAAATGACCAAGAGCGAGCGCGCCAAAGGCGCGCAGCAGCAGCAATTGGTTGCGGCTGTTTCCGCCGGTGCGCCGTCCATGATGGGCGTATTTGCCCCCACAGTCAAAGGCAAAGTGATTACTGTGTACAGCCCCAAAGGAGGAACAGGCTGCACAACGATTGCAGTCAACCTTGCGCTTGCGCTGCACAGTGAAGACACCCGCGCCGTGATTGTGGATGCCAGCCTGCAATTTGGCGATGTCGCCATGTTTATGAACGTTCAGGGAAAGAATACCATCCTTGAACTTGCCCCCCGCGTGGATGAGCTCGACCCGGATATTGTGGAAAGCATTCTCGTCAAGCACGAAGCCTCCGGTGTGCGTGTGCTGGCAGCCCCGCAGCGCCCCGAAAATGCCGAACTTGTGAAGGCGGAGGAATTTTTTAAGGTGGTTGAATTTTTACAGCGCATGTACGCGTATGTGATTGTTGACACTTCAAGCACATTAAACGACCACATTATTGGCGTGTTTGATATCAGCGATTTGCTGGTGGTGGTGACAACGCAGGATATTCCCGCAAT
Organism: Anaerolineales bacterium; assembly: GCA_034434265.1. Classification (GTDB taxonomy): domain Bacteria; phylum Chloroflexota; class Anaerolineae; order Anaerolineales; family Villigracilaceae; genus Villigracilis. Next base: position 2,597 of record DAOTZP010000034.1, read on the forward strand.
CAAAAACGCGCGTTTGGCGCTTGATTTGCTCGCCAGCATGGACCTTCCCAAAGAAAAAATTGTGCTTGCCATGAACCGTTATGACAAACGAATTGCCATTACACCGGAACGCG
>DAOTZP010000035.1:0-7820 GCA_034434265.1 Anaerolineales bacterium
CTCGTCTCCGGACAGCGCATGATGACCACCTACTTCCGCCCCGGCGGCGTGTGGCGCGATGTGCCGGTGGAATTTGAAAAAGCCGTGCGCGATTTTATCGGCATTTTTAACAAGCGCGTGGATGAATATGAAACGCTCTTGACGAAAAACCCGCTCTTCCTTGACCGCGTGGTGAATATTGGTTTATTGCCCGCCGACTTGGCGCTCTCCTACGGCGTAACGGGACCGACGCTCCGCGCTTCCGGCGTGAATTGGGATTTACGCAAAGCCCGCCCGTATATGGGGTACGAGCAATACGATTTCAACGTCCCCGTTGCCACAGAAGGCGATGTATATGCCCGCTACCTGGTGCGCGTGCAGGAAATGCGCGAGTCGTTAAAGATTATTGAGCAGGCGTTGAACAAACTGCCGTTTGGACCCGTCCGCTCGGATAACCGAAAATTCGTGCCGCCGCCGCGCTCTGAAATCGGCGTGAGCATGGAAGCCCTCATCCATCACTTCAAGTTGTGGACGGAAGGTTTCCCTGCGCCGAAGGCTTCCGTGTACACGGCAATTGAATCGCCGCGCGGCGAACTTGGCGTGTACCTCGAAGGCGATGGCGGACCCAAACCGCACCGCGTTCACATGCGCACGCCTTCATTTGATAACCTTGCCGTGCTGCCGCATATTGTCAAGGGACACCTCGTCGCCGACCTGGTTGCCATCCTTTCATCCATTGATATTGTCCTCGGAGATATTGACAGATGAGTCTCGCAGAAAAATATCCCAAAGAAGTCAAGCAAACCCTTGCGAAGTATCCGCCCGAACACAAACGCTCCGCGGTAATGCCCTTGCTGTATCTTGCCCAGCGCGAGGAAGGTTATATCACCAAAGAAGCGATGGAAGACATTGCCCGCTTGCTTGAGATAACCGCCACCGAAGTCGCCTCCATTGTCGGCTTTTATTCGCTGTATCACGATGAAAAGGCGGGCAAATATCGGATGCAAGTCTGCGCCGATTTGCCCTGCGCGCTGCGCGGCGCGGAAGAATTCCTCAACAACTTGTGCGGCAACCTTGGAATCAAAGTGGGCGAAACCACGCCCGATGGCTTGGTCACGCTTGAAGCGGTGATGTGCCTCGCGGCTTGCGACAAAGCCCCAATGTTCCAGACGCAAGGTCCTGATGGAATCAAATATCACGAGAACATGACTGTTGATAAGACGATGGAATTGATTGAGGCGTTGAAGAAGAGCAGCTAAACGGCGATATGAGCAACTCGGAATTCAACGTTGAGAAGCAATTTGCGCATTGGAGCGAAGGCGCATTGCTTTCTTGGGATGACGCTTTGTATCTTCTTATAAGGTAAACGTATTATGTTGGGCATGTTCGCCGTACATTTGTCATTAGAGAAGGCGGTCAAAGCCCATGTATTAAACAGACAGGCAAAATGCCGCTGAAAATTCACAATTTGACTCGGCTGGCAGAAACCGCAGAACTTGGACTGAGCGTTGAACACAAACAGGTTTTGGCTGAAATCAACGATTTCAATATTCAAGGTCGTTATTGCGGTCGGCGAAAAACAATACGAAGGAAGACGATAGCAGTTTAATTATAGAAGTAGCCCGTCGTGAAGGAAAAATTATTCCTCTGGCAGAATAGAGACCTATGACACATATCCTCTTACGTCATCGTGACATCCCTGACATCAACAAGATTGATGTCTATAAAAAGAACGGCGGATTTGAAGCATTCAAAAAAGCCGTGACGAAGATGAAGCCCGAAGATGTGACCAGCGTGGTCAAAAATTCGGGGCTGCGCGGGCGCGGCGGCGCGGGCTTCCCTACGGGCATGAAGTGGTCCTTCATGGACAACAACAACTGGCCCCATTACGTCGTTGCCAACGCGGATGAATCCGAGCCCGGCACGTTCAAAGACCGCGAAATTATGGAGGGCAACCCCTTCCAGTTTTTGGAAGGACTTGCGCTTGGCAGTTACGCCGTCGGCGCGAATGTTGCCTACATCTACCTGCGCGGAGAGTTCTGGCAGGTGGCGGCTTGGCTCGATGAGAAAATTGCGGAGATGGAGAAGGCGGGCTATCTCGGCGATAAACTCTTCGGCACGGATTACTCACTGCGGATTTATACCCATCTCGGCGCGGGCGCGTACATCTGCGGCGAAGAAACCGCCCTGCTTGAATCCCTTGAAGGCAAACGCGGACAGCCGCGCGTGCGTCCGCCTTTCCCGCCTTCCTTTGGCTTGTATGGCAAGCCGACCGTCATCAACAATGTTGAGACGTTTACCAATGTTCCGCTCATCATGTCCAACGGCGCGGATTGGTACAAATCGCTTGGCACGGCGGACAGCGCGGGCGTGAAGATTTTCTCGCTTTCGGGGCGCGTGAAGAAGCCCGGCAATTATGAACTGCCTTTCGGCACAACCTTCCGCGAGTTGATTTACACGCACGGCGGCGGCGTCATGGATGATAGACCCGTCAAAGCGATTATGCCCGCTGGCGCATCCTCCTCGCTGATTGTCGCGGACGAGAAAGTCCTCGACACGCCGATGGATTACGCCACAGTGCGAACGCTTGGCGGCGATTTGGGCTCCGCGTCCGTGATTGTCCTCGACGATACGGTCAGCATTGACTGGGTCATCAACAAGACCATTCACTTCTTCAAACATGAATCTTGCGGAAAATGCACCACCTGCCGCGAAGGCAATTATTGGATGAAAAACCTGACCCGCAAAATTCACGAAGGTCACGGCAAACAGGAAGATGTGGATTTGCTGTTGAGCGTCGCCAAACAAATGCAGGGCAAATGCCTGTGCGCGCTGGGCGAGTTCTCCACAATGGCGGTGGTGACGGGTATTGAAAGATTCCCGCAGGATTTTAAGAAGGCAGTGAGTAAATAATATTAGTGTTGGAGATAACATGGAAGCGTTAAGTTATCGAGTGTTTCTTAGAAAAGAGCCGGAAGGCGGCTTTACAGTGAATGTTCCTTCGTTGCCTGGTTGTATCACGTTTGGCGAGTCGCTGGATGAAGCCATGAGCATGGCGCGTGAAGCGATTGAACTGTATATCGAAAGTTTGATTGCGCACGGCGAAGAAATTCCAACCGAAAACGATGTATTGGAATACACGCTGACGATACCCGCTCATGCCTAAGTTTCCTTCACTGACTTCGCAGAAGGTTATCAAGGTTCTCGAAAAGAAAGGCTTCGTTCTCGATCGAAGCAAAGGTAGTCATAGAATTTACATTCATCCTGAGTCTCACCGTAGAGTTGTCGTTCCTTTTCACCGCAAAGATTTACCGCAGGGAACATTGCGCGATATTCTCAAGCAGGCTGGCATTGAACCGGAAGAACTTCAGGATTAGCTTGGAGAGTTAATGACGAAACAAGTCACACTAACAATAGATGGAAAACAAGTCAGCGTTCCCGAAGGCACGTTGATTGTGGACGCGGCGAAGAGCGCGGGCATTAACATCCCGGTCTTTTGCCATCACCCCAAATTGGAACCTGCGGGCATGTGCCGCGCCTGTCTCGTGGAAGTCGGCCGCCCGATGATTGACCGCGCCACAGGGCAGGTGGTGATGGAAAACGGGCAGCCCAAAATTCAGTTTATGCCCAAACTCGAAACCGCCTGCACCAACCGCGTTTCGGAAGGCATGGTGGTGATGACCAACACGCCCAAAGCGCTGGAAGGGCAAAAAGGCACGGTGGAATTTTTGCTCACCTCGCACCCGCTGGATTGCCCCGTGTGCGACAAGGGCGGCGAATGTCCGCTGCAAAATTTGACCATGCAGTTTGGTCCGAGCAAGAGCCGCTTCATCTATGATGAAAAGGCGCGCTTTGAAAAGCAAGTTCCGCTGGGCGAGCTCATTTGGCTCGACCGCGAGCGCTGTATCCAGTGCGCGCGCTGCATTCGCTTTCAGGATGAAGTCGCGGGAGAAGCCGTCCTCGGTTTTGACGAGCGCGGACGAAACACGCAAATCATTTCCCTTTCCGACCCCGCGTTTGATTCGGTCTTCTCCGGCAACACCACCGACATCTGCCCCGTCGGCGCGTTGACCACTGCGGACTTTCGCTTTGGCGCGCGCGCATGGGAACTGAAAGCGCAGGCTTCGATTTGTACCCAATGTCCCGTTGGCTGCAATACCACGCTCAACACGCGCCGCGAAGCAAAGGCGGGCGGCGAGATTGTCGTCAAGCGCGTCATGCCGCGCCAAAACGAAGAGGTCAACGAAATTTGGCTGTGCGATAAGGGACGCTTTGCCTATCACTTCACCGAGAGCAAAAAACGCCTGACCAAGCCGATGATTCGGAAAGATGAAAAACTCGCGCGTGCTTCGTGGGACGCAGCGGTAAAACTTGCGGCGGAGAATTTCTCCAAAGATAAAAAGGATTTCGTCGTGCTGGCTTCGGGGCGGCTGGCGAATGAAGATTTGTTCAACCTCAAATCGCTGGCGGATACGGCTGGCGGAACCGCGATTCTCTACTCCGATATGGGCGGCGGCGACGTGGCTGCGCTGGTCGGCGTGGGGCAGGGGACGAATCTCGGCAAACTCGGCAAGGGCGATGCGATTTTGGTCATTGCCTCCGATTTATATGAAGAAGCGCCGATTTGGTGGCTGCGCGTCAAGCAGGCGGCGGATAGGGGCGCGACGCTCATCGTCGCCAACGCGCGCGAAACCAAACTTGACCGTTTTGCCAAGTTTGTCATCCGCTATGCCTATGGCGATGAAGTCAAGACGATTAATGATTTTTCAAACAAGAGCAAAATTTCCGATGCGTTTGCAAAAGCAAAGAACGCGGTCATTTTCTACGGCAACGACGGACTGGGACTGCATGGCTCGTCCATGCTGGCTTCCGCCTGCGGTGAATTGCTTAAAGAAACAGGGCATATCGGCAAGGCGAATAACGGTTTAATCCCCGTCTGGCAGAGAGTCAACGACCAAGGCGCGTGGGAAATCGGCTTTCGCCCCGAGCCTGATTTGGAAAAAGCCTTGAAGGGCAAAGCCGTCTATATTGTCGGCGCGGACCCGGTGGGCGATTCGCCGCTGTTGGAAAAAGCCTTAAAGGGCGCAAAGTTCCTCGCGGTGCAGGACATTCTCGAAACCGCCACCACTGAAATCGCGGATGTGGTCTTCCCCGCGCAGGCATATACCGAGCGGGAAGGAACATTCACTTCCGGCGAGCGCCGCGTTCAGCGATTCTATCCCGCCGTCCCCGTCAAGAGCGACGCGAAACCCGATTATGCAATTGCCTCCCAAATTGCCAAGCAGATGGGCATCATCCTCGAAGGTTCGTCTGTCCGCGTGGTGTTTGATTTATTGGTCAATTCTGTTGAATCGTTTGCGGAACTCACCTACGAAAAACTCGCCGAAGTGCATGGGCAGTGGCCCATCGTCGGGCGCGGCGATTTGTATTACGGCGGCACAACCTACGAGAACACGCAGGGGTTGGGAGTCCAAATTCCGCCTGCGGCACAAAACGGAAAAACAGTACACATTCCGAAGGTCAGGAAAGAAGCCGCGCTGCGTCCGAAGGAAAAAGAAATCCTCGCCGTGCCTGTCAATAAACTTTACGATTGCGGCGTGACGGTGAATCCATCCCAGGGATTGAGTCAGCGGGTGGGGAAGGCGTTTGTTGCGCTGCATCCCGATACGGCGCAAAAACTCGGCGTGGAAGCGGGCGCGCAGGTCAAGATTAGTTTTGACGGCGTGAACGGCGAAGCGGCGGTGAAACTGGACAATACCATTTCAACGGGCGTGGCGCTCATTCCAAGAAGCATGGGCATTGCGATTAAAGAACCCGTTGTGGCGAAGATTAAATAATTACCAGTTACTAATTACAAGTAATGGGTAATTAGTAATTCGTAAATAAGGATGATTTATGGATTGGACAATCTGGCTTGAATGGGTCATCAAAGGTTTTGTGCTTTGCCTGATTTTGTTGACGGGCTTTGCCTATTTGACCTTGTATGAACGCCGCGCGCTGGCGCGGATGCAGGCGCGCGTGGGACCAAACCGCGCGGGTCCGCAGGGCTTGTTGCAGCCGATTGCGGACGCAGTCAAGTTGATTTTCAAAGAAGAATTAACGCCCGCGCATGTATATCGGTTTGTGTTTTTCCTTGCGCCGGTTTTGACTGTGGTGCCTTCGCTGATTATTGCGGCGGTCATTCCGCTGGGGACCTCGGTGACGATGTTCGGGCGCGAGATTACGCTTTACGTTGCCAACCTCAACGTCGGCGTATTGTACCTGACTTCCATTGCGTCCATTGCGGTATATGGCATTGTGCTGGCGGGCTGGTCGAGCAATAACAAGTACGCCATGCTCGGCGGCATCCGCTCTTCCGCGCAGATGATTTCGTATGAACTTTCGCTTGGCTTGTGCTTTGTCATTGCCATCATCATGGGCAACTCCATGAACTTGATTGACATTGTCAATGCCCAAAGGGAAATGTGGTTTGTGGTTGTGCAACCTGTGGGCGCGCTTGTGTTTTTTATTGTTGTGCTGGCGGAAGTGAACCGCGCCCCGTTTGACATGCCCGAAGCGGAGCAGGAACTGACCGCAGGCTATCATGCCGAATATTCGGGCATGAAATTTGCGCTCTTCTTTATGGCGGAATACCAAAAGATGATTGTGGTCAGCATGATTACGGCGACATTGTTCTTTGGCGGATATTTGGGTCCCTTTGTGGACCAGTTCCCGCTGCTTGGACCGCTTTATCTGTTTATCAAAGTCATTATTCTGCTTTTTGTGATGATTTGGGTGCGCGCGACCTGGCCCCGCATCCGCTATGACCGTTTGATGGCATTCGGCTGGAAAATTTTGCTGCCCCTCACGCTGGGACTCGCGTTCGTCACCGCCATCGGCGTGCTGCTGGCGCAGGATGTTAATCCGCTGTTGATTTGGATTGTCCCCGTCGTTTCGATTGCGTTCTTCCTGATGGCTGTTGCCTTCATTTATCGTGATTTGAGGAGAAAATCTCATGGGCGTATTTGACCCGATTGTTGAGCTAACCAAAGGTTTGGGTGAAACCTTGCGCTCGTTTTTGCGCGAGCCGACGGTCACTTATCAATATCCCGAAGTAAAGCGCGAAGTCCGCCCGCGTTATCGCGGACGCCACGTCCTCAAGCGCTACGAAAACGGGCTGGAGAAGTGCATCGGCTGTTCGTTGTGCGCCGCCGCCTGTCCCGCTGACGCGATTTTTGTCGAAGCCTCCGAGAATACCGATGAAAAGCGCTTCTCCCCCGGCGAGCGGTATGCTTCCACTTACGAAATCAATATGCTGCGCTGTATCTATTGCGGCTTTTGCGAAGACGCCTGCCCGACCGAAGCGATTGTGCTTGGCGATAACTACGAACTCTCGTTCACCAGCCGCCACGACGCGATTTACACCAAAGACAAACTGCTTGAACCCGTTCCCTCCCCCGATATGCTCACCCCGCGCAAGACCGAAGCGGGAGTCTTCACCCGCTCCGTGCCGGAGATGAAGGACCCAACGGATTAGAGATTAGATGATTGGATGATTGGATACCAGGTAACTGACTATTCTCTACTCTCTAATATCTATTCTCTATATAAGGTGCTTATGACATCCGACTTGATTGTTTTCCTCGTTCTTTCCTTAATCACCGTTGCCGCCGCGCTGGGGATGGTGTTTAGCAAAAATGCGGTGTACTCCGCGCTTTTCCTCGTGCTGAACTTTGTTGCTGTGGCTGTTTTTTACCTGCTTCTCGGCGCGCCGTTCATTGCCATGGCGCAGATTACGGTGTACGCGGGCGCGATTATGGTGCTGTTCCTCTTTGTCATCATGCTGCTCGGCGCGGAAAATC
>DAOTZP010000036.1:0-2301 GCA_034434265.1 Anaerolineales bacterium
TCCGTAGTCTTCATTTTCTGGCGTTTGCCATTCTTATGCTGCAAACTTTCGTCAAAACTATTGCTCATATACTCTAAAGTGCATAACAGCTTCTAGCGCAAGTCTTTAATTTGCCTCGCAAGTCAGAGACTTGCGCTACATTTTCCAAAAATTTAGCCCCCCCAAATGGGGTGTTTATTTCCGCGCATAAAATCGTTACAATAAAAAAATGGAGATGCAATCACTCCAAATTCACCCCCCAAAGGAAGATGACAATGAAAAAATTTGCTTCCCCCGTTTTTGCGCTTGCGCTGGCTTTGCTTGGTCTTGTTACGCTCTTTAGCGCAGCCAGCGCGGCAAACAATCAGCAGGATAACCAGCTGGCGCATGGAAAATACATTGCGACCATTGCAGGCTGTACATCCTGCCATACGCCGGACAAACCGGAGTATCAAAATCTACAAACACTCACATTGGAACAAATCAAAACGCTTGCATTCGACGGGGGGAACGCCTTGGACAATGAAAAATTTCTTGCAGGGGGACGCGCGTTTGACCTCGGACCCGCCGGTGTGGTCTTCACCCTCAACCTGACGCCTGATGAAGAAACCGGTCTTGGCACATGGACGGATGAGCAAATCAAAATTGCCATCAAAACCGGCTTAAGCGCCAATGGCAGAACGCTGTTTCCCGTAATGCCATACCATGTTTACAACAGCATGGCGGATGAGGATGTGAATGCGGTGGTTGCCTATTTGCGCTCTGTAAAGGCGGTGAAAAACACACCGCCAGCCAGCACAGTCAACACGGAAGGGATGCCCACCCTGCCCTATCAGAAGGGGATTACCGCGCCCAGCCCGTCCAACAAAGCCGCGCGCGGCGCGTATTTGGTCAACAGCGTTATGGGATGCGGAGACTGTCACACCCCCGTGGACCCAACAACCGGCGCGCCTCAAATGGAAAAACACCTTGCCGGACGCCAGCCGTATGAAGGTCCGTGGGGAATTGTATATGGCGGCAACATCACGCCCGATAAAGAAACAGGCATTGGCAATTGGACGGAAGAAGAAATTAAACGTTCACTGGTGGCAGGCATTGGAAAAGACGGCAGACGCCTGATTTTAATGCCCTGGTATGCATACGCAGGATTGACAAAAGAAGACGCCGACGCGGTGGCATATTATCTTAAGAATGAATTACCGGCGGTGAATAATCCAATTCCCGCCGCTTCGCTTAACCCGGAATTTAATGTGTTTGTGGAACAAGACCAGCCGCAGTCGGCAGCCATCCCCGCCTGGCTGATTGGCGTTGTTGGCGCAGTGGTTGTGATTGCAGTGGCTTGGATATTGCTCAGAAAAAAGCCAAGCGCATAATTTTTGCAAAACTGTAATTTGTAAACGAATTGGGGGGTGTTAAAATTTTGGAAGGTCCATCCCGCAGGCATACATGGAGCAATCCATAAAGACCTGCGGGATTTTTTCAAAATACCATGAAATCTCAAAAAAATTTCATCTTGCTTCTGACTGCCTCAATTTTGATTGGGGTGTATGGAAGTATCCTTTATCAGCCAAGAAAATCGGTTTCCTCCCTCTCTCTTTCCGCTTCTCCCGCCGTTCAAACGACAAAAGAAACGCCGCAAAGCGCGCCAACCCAAATAACGGAGCAGGAACCACCAAAAAACAAATTGTTATTCACAGGCGATATTAATTTGGGGCGCTGCATTGCAAATCGCACCATGCGGACCGGCGCCTACACGGGGAATTATCACTACCCGTTTGAATTTATTGCGGATGGACTCCGCGCCGCCGATATCACCGTGGGAAGTTTGGACAGCTCGCTATCCGACGAATCGCCGCCCATGCCGTGTTCCAAATCCATGAATCTGATTGGTCCAACCCGCATGGTGGAAGGTCTTCAGTTTTCAGGGTTTGACGTCATCACCATTGCCACCAATCACATTAAAGACTGCGGCGAAAAAGGATATGAATGTGACAACAAAGCCATGCTGGATACCATTCAAACCTTAAGGAACGCGGGCATACAGCCTGTGGGGGCAGGCAAAAACATAAATGAAGCGCGGCTGCCTGTTTTTGTTGAAAAAAATGGCGTTGTATTCGCCTTTCTTGCGGTTAATCAAATTGAAGAGCGCGTCTGGGCGGCGGAAAATCAGGCGGGGACATCCCCGCTTTCAAATGCGCGCCTTGAACAAATCAAACTGGATATTCGCCATGCAAAACAAACAGCGGATGTCGTCATTATTTTGCCGCAGTGGGGCGTGGAATATGCGCCGCAGCCCGAACAATATCAGCGCGGCTGGGCAAG
>DAOTZP010000037.1:0-3164 GCA_034434265.1 Anaerolineales bacterium
TCTCTTTCCCCATGACCCGCGAACTTTGCCCGACCGCTTTAAAAATTTTTCCGCCGTTTTCACCGCCCTCGCGGATGCTTCTCATGCCGGGTATGCCTGCCTTTTGGAACATCAATCAGACTCCGTTGTCTGGTTGACAGACCTCGTGGTGGGCGCGCCGTTCCGCCGTTGTGGAATCGGCAGCGGGTTGTTAAACTCCGCGCTGGCTTGGGCGGCGGAAAGGTCAAACCGGCGGCTCATCCTCGAAATGCAATCCAAAAACCTGCCCATGATTCGTCTTGCCCAAAAGTTCGGGTTTGAATTCTGCGGGTATAATGACCATTATTATTTAACCCAGGATGTCACTTTGTATTTCGGCAAAATGTTAAAATAAAACGCGCTGCGCTGAATTTTTTATTGGAAGGGCATGTATGTTTAACGGTTGGTTCGAGACGCTTTTGGCGGGGCTAAAAACGCTCAATCAAATCCTGACGGCGGGGATTGCCATTACAGCATTTTCGCTGTTTCTCTATTCGCTTTCCTTCAATCTGCGCGACCGCGTGGCGCGCTCTTTTTCCATCATCCTGTTGTGCATTGTGGTTGTTTTTACCACCGACGCCGTGCAGGATAAAACCCTCACTGCGCCGGTCATTGAATTGCTCTTGCGTATGCAGTGGTTTGGCATTATTTTTCTGCCAGCCGCGTATTTGCATCTTTCCGACGCGTTGCTGGTCACGGCGGGACGTCCCTCGCGCGGGCGCAGGCGTTTTGCTGTCCGCGGCGTGTATGGAATTTCCGCGCTGTTTGTTGTGCTGCTCGCTTCAAACCGTTTGGTGGGAGCGTTTATTCCCCAAGGGCAGCCCGCGCCGTATCTTTCGCGCACGGTGTGGACCGAAATCTTTACCCTGTATTATGTTCTCATCATTCTCTGGGCAAGCGTAAACTTTATCCGCGCCTACCAGCGGATGTTAACCAGCTCGGGCCGCCGCCGCATGTTATACCTGATGGCTGGCGCAACCGCGCCCGCGCTTGGTTCTTACCCTTACCTGCTCTTTGGCTACGGGTTTGCCGCCGCGCATCCGCTTTTGTTTTGGGGAATTGTTTTTGTCATTAACATCCTTGTCGGCGCGCTGGTCGTTGTCATGGCGTATGCGGTTGCCTTTTTTGGCGTTTCATGGCCCGACCGCGTGATTAAGAGCAGACTTGTCAAATGGATTATGCGCGGACCCGTCACCGCTTCGCTCGCGCTTGGGTTAATGACCATTGTCCGCCGCGCGGGTGAAATGTTTGGCGCGCCTTACAACGCTTTCGTTCCATTGACGGTTGTCGTCACCGTTCTTTTGCTTGAACACGCCATTACATTTTTTGCGCCCCTGTGGGAACGCTGGCTGTTTTTTGGAAGCGACCGCAGCGAGTTGCAATTCCTTCAAAATGTGGAAGAACGTCTGCTCACCCAAAGCGACTTGCAGCAATTTTTGGAATCCGTGCTGGCGGCGGTGCGCGACCATTTGCAATCGCCTGCCGCGTTTATTGCCGCGCTGGATGACGAAACCCTCGCCCCAATTATCATGGCGGGCAACCGCGCCCTGTTTCAAGCGGATGCCCTGCCCGAAGCGCTGCAAAAAATCCCCGGTGATTCGCGCCGCGAATTTTTGTGGGGAAATTTTTGGCTGCTGCCCTTGCGCCGCAGACGCCGGGCTAATATGGACAAAGACGATGTGCCTGATTTGCTTGGCTTGCTTGGCATAGCCCGCCCCGACCAGCGTGAAATGGAACGCGACCAACGCGAAGCCTTGTGGCTGCTTGCAGACCGCGCCGCCCTTGCATTGGAAGACCGTCAGTTGCAGCAAAATGTATTCCGCTCGCTTGCCGATTTGCAGCCCCAAGTGGAGATGATTCAACGGATGCGCGCCGCAGGCAGGTACGATGCGCGCGCTCCGCTGCTTTCTGAACCTTCGCTGATTGAAGCTGACCTTGCCAACTGGGTCAAAGACGCGCTCACGCATTACTGGGGCGGTCCCAAATTCACCAACAATCCGCTGATGAATTTGCAAATTGTCCGCGAACTTGCGGAAAAAGACGGCAACTCCGCAAACGCCTTGCGCGCCTTGCTCCGCAAAGCGGTGGACCAGGTTAAACCCAAAGGCGACCGAAAATTTACAACCGAATGGATTTTATACAACATCCTCGAAATGAAATTTATTGAAGGCAGAAAAGTGCGCGATGTGGCGGCGCGGCTTGCCATGTCCGAAGCGGATTTATACCGCAAACAGCGCGTGGCGGTTGAAGCGGTGGCAAAAGCCATTCTTGAAATGGAAACAAACTTAAAAGACGAATAATTGCAGGAGGACGCATGCCCAATCGAAAATTAAACAATCACATGCCGGTTATAGATGAAGGCTGGTGGGCTTCGCTCCTTGCGGACGAAGACAGGCTTTTTTCGCGTCCTGAAATTGGATTGCGCGGCGAACCCGCAAAACTAAACAAACCCGCACAAAACAAAACCGAAAAACCTTCCCCCCCTTCACAGCAAGCGGAAAAAAATCCCCCCGCCGATTGGAACCGCCTCAAACAACTCTACATGCAGGATGCAATCATTGAATTGCTTGTTACAGGGTACAACCGCGGCGGGCTGCTCGTGGAAGGACACGACTTGCAGGGATTTGTCCCGCTTTCGCATCTGATAGAACTGGCAGGCAAAGACGCTTCCCAACACCGCGAACATGATTTGCAGGCATACGTCGGCAAAACCTTGCGCCTTAAAGTGATTGAATGCGCGCCGGAAGACGGCAGGGTGGTCTTTTCAGAACGCGCCGCGCAGGCGGAATCCGGCAGGCGCACTGAAATTTTCAACTCGCTCAAACCCGGTCAATACGTCAAGGGCGTTGTCACCAACATCACAGACTTTGGCGTGTTTGTGGACCTCGGCGGCGTGGAAGGCTTGATTCACATCTCCGAACTTTCATGGGGCAGAGTGCTGCACCCATCCCTCTTGACAAAAATCGGCAGCGAAATTGAAGTGCAAGTCCTCGACCTTTCTTCCGAGCGCTGCCGCGTGGCTTTAAGCCTTAAACGAATGCACAAAAACCCCTGGCTCACCGCCGATACGGATTTCCCCATCGGCAGCATTCATCAGGCAACCATCTCCACCGTTTTATCTTACGGCGTATTTGCGCGCCTCGACG
>DAOTZP010000038.1:0-1551 GCA_034434265.1 Anaerolineales bacterium
AGGACATTTATGCGCCCCCAGCGGCGTGCCTATTCTTGGCGTAAATTTGGGGCGGCTGGGGTTTTTGATTCAAATTGAAAAAACCGAATGGCGCGAACACTTTGAAAAACTCTTCAACGGCGAAGCATGGATAGAAAACCGCATGATGCTGCGCGCCGAACACATCCGCGCCGGAGAAACGCTCAGCGCTTCCAACGCGCTTAACGAAGTCGTCGTCGGACGCGGACAAAACCTCCGCCCGGTCAAACTTTCCGTCTCTGTGGATGAACGCCGCCTGACGAGTTACGTCGCGGATGGAATCATCGCCTCAACAGCCACCGGCTCGACAGCCTACGCCCTCGCCGCAGGCGGACCCATCCTGCCGCCTGAATTACGCAACATTCTGCTTGTGCCAATTGCGCCGCACTTGTCTGTGGACCGCGCCGTTGTGCTTTCGGAAGGCTCGGCGGTGAACATCGTCGTCAAAAGCGAAAACTCCGTGCTCAGTGTGGATGGACAGCCGCCCATTTCTTTAATGGAAGATGATTTGGTCAAAGTCACCGCCGCCGATGTCACCGCGCAATTCGTCCGCTTTGGCGACCCGGGATACTTTTACCGAAACCTCACCGCGCACATGAACGAAAATTCATTAGGATTGCCGAGATGACCGAAACTTTATTTTGTTACGCCCACCCCGATAGAGAAACCAGCCTGCGCTGCCGCCGCTGCGAAAAGCCCATGTGCGTCTCGTGCGCCCAGCGGACGCCAACGGGTTACATCTGTAAAGATTGCGCGCGCCAGCAGCAAAAGAAATTTGAGACCGCGCTCTGGCACGACTATGTAATTGGGATACTCGCCACCTCTTTACTTTCCCTGCTCGCCAGCGGATTGACGCTCTTCATTTCCACATTCATCGGATTTTTTATGTTCTTCATTGCATTTGCCATTGCAGGCGCGGCGGGCGTTTTTATTTCCAATGTCACGCTGCGCATCACGGGCAAACGCCGGTCACGCGCTTTGTTTCAAGCATGTGCGGGCGGCGTCATTCTCGGCGCGCTTCCATTTGCCCTCTTTCTTGTGTGGACGGGAAACCTCTTCCCGCTCATTTTTCTCGGCATCTACGCGGTGACGGCAACTTCCACCGTTTACTCTCGCCTTGCAGGGATTCAACTATAAGCCATGCTTAACGAACTTCACATTCAAAACTTTGCGATTATAGACAAACTGGACCTGCGCTTCGATTCGGGACTCATCATTCTGACCGGCGAAACCGGCGCGGGTAAATCCATCATCCTCGACGCGGTGGTGATGTTAATTGGCGGCAAAGCCGATGCGGCTTTCATCCGTTCCGATGCCGACGCGGCGTTTGTGGAAGGCGTGTTTCACCTGCGCGGCGCGGAAAAAGAATCCGTGCATGAAGTGCTAACTCGCGAAGATTTGATGGACGACCCGAACTACGTTGTCCTCATGCGCGAGATTCGCAAAGAAGGCAGAAGCGTGGCGCGAGTCAATGGGGGCACGGTAAATGTGGGGCTGCTTAAAGAACTCGGCGCGCTGCTCATTGATATTCAC
>DAOTZP010000039.1:0-1641 GCA_034434265.1 Anaerolineales bacterium
GCCCAACGCCGCTGCCCCCCATCGTCACCGCCAACGAGACGGTCAACTTTCTGCTCATCGGGTCAGATAAACGCCCCGGCTCAAGTTACCGCACCGACACGCTGGTCATTGCGGTTATCTGGCTCAATGAGGGACAAGTCTCGCTCATCTCCATCCCCCGCGACTTGTGGGTGTATATTCCCGAAGTGGGAATGCAGCGCATCAACACCGCCTACCAAAGCGGAGAATCCATCGGCTATGCGGGCGGCGGCGCGGGATTGCTCAAAGACACCATCGCCTACAATCTCGGCATCCGCATTGACCACACCGCCATGGTGGAATTTGACGGCTTCCGCCGCATTGTGGATACGCTCGGCGGAATCGAAGTTCCCATCGGCTGCGCCTACACCGATTGGCGGCTGATTGACCCATCCTACAACCCGGAAGATGAAAACAGCTGGTGGCTGTACACCGTAGGACCCGGACAAGTATTCATGGACGGCGACCTTGCGTTATGGTACGCGCGCGCGCGTTCCAAATCCAACGACTTTGACAGAGGAAGAAGACAACAGGAAGTGCTGCGCGCCCTTTTCAACAAAGCATTACACAGCGATACCTTCTCAAAAATCCCGCAGCTGTATAACGATTTTTCCAGCACGGTCATCACCGATTTTGGATTGACAGACGCGCTCAAAATGTCGCCATACGCGCTCAACTTCACCAACGCAAACATTCGCGGATATTACATCCGCCCGCCTTACGTCACCTCATGGATGACGCCCGGCGGCGCGGCGGTTTTGCTTCCCAACGAGGAGGCGCTGCAACAGCTGCTCATCGAAGCCACCACGCTTTCCACTTTCGCGCAGGTTCGGGATGCGATAACAGTCGAGGTGCAAAACGGAACTCCGCTCCAAAGTTACGACGCGCTTGCTTCCTCCCGCCTAAATTATGCCGGATACCAAACCATCGTTTCCACCGCCGACCGTTTCGATTACGGCAACTCCGTGCTGGTGGATTTCACCGCCGCGCAGGATGCAAACGAAAGGCAAGCCATTCTCAACGCGCTGAATTTATACGCCGCCAACATTATCCCAATGCCCAACGGCAGCAGCGCCGCGCAGTACCGCGTCATTCTCGGTTATGATTACGACCCGTGCTTTCAACCGCAGGACCTTTCACACTAAATTGCAATGTAACGCGGTTGACACCAAAAATCAAATTCGCTAAACTATACGAAAAGACTACGCGCTATAAAAGGAACTCTCATGGCAAAAAATACGCAAACCATCAACGCGCACCTTAACGCAAAAAGCCTGCTGCCCGCCGCCATCAGCGGCTGGGAAATGTTCATGCTTGACCAAGGGCGCTCGCATCACACGCTCAAAGCGTTTCTTTCGGATGTGCGCCTGCTTATGAATTACCTGCCGCCTGATAAAGCCATTGGCGCAATCAGCACGGATGACTTGAACAAATTTTTCGCGTGGATGGAAAAAGAACGCGGCGTGCCATGCAGCCCGAAGACTCTCTCGCGGCGCATTACTTCGGTCAAATCTTTTTTTCGATGGCTGACCAAATACGGCGCTCTGAGCGTGGACCCCGCCGAAAAAGTCGCCCAGCGTTCGGTAATTAGCCCCCTGCCGCAAGCGCTGACCGAATCCGAAT
>DAOTZP010000040.1:0-4363 GCA_034434265.1 Anaerolineales bacterium
AAAAATTTAACGTCGGCATGACGCAGGCGGGTTTTATTTTGGCAACCAATTCGCTGGCGGGTTTAATAGGCAGCGCCATTGGCGGCGCGGTTTCGGATAAATTTGGACGGCGCGGCATAATTCTTTTTGGGCTGATTGTCAGCGCGTTAAGTGGCTTGACACTCGGCTTTATTACCGAATATTCAGTTTTTTACGCAGCCTCGGTTTTTGTTGGTCTGCTGGGAACTGCCGCGCATCCCGCGCATCAAGCCATGCTGGCGGATATTCTTCCCCCCGAAAAGCGCGCCGAAGGGTTTGGCATTTCGCGCGTGGTTTCCAATTTTGCGTGGATTATCGGTCCCACCATTGGGGGCTTTCTTGCTTCGTTTAACTATCTTTACCTGTTTTTAGCGGACGCGGTCATCAGCACGATTACGGCTGTTTTGGTCTTTCGTTTGATTCCTGAAACCAAGCCGCAGCCGCATGAAAAAACGGAAAGCCAGTCGCTTTTTGCAACGCTGCGCGGCTACGGCATTGTTTTTTTGGACACTCCCTTCATTGGGTTTGTCCTTGCTTCAATTTTGATGATTTTGGTGTATCAGCAGATGTACAGCGCGCTTTCGGTGTTTTTGCGCGACGTTCACGGCGTTGACCCGCAGTTTTATGGTTTGGTGATGTCATCCAGCGCGGTGACGGTTGTGCTTTTTCAGTTTTCCGTCAGCAGACGCATCAAGAAATATCCGCCGTTTTTGATGATGATTCTCGCAACTGTTTTTTATATGATTGGGTTCACCATGTACGGCTTTGTCGCCACAATTCCCCTGTTTGTCGCCGCGATGGTGGTGATTACCATTGGCGAAATGATAGCCATGCCGACCAGCAACGTGCTGGCGGCATCCTTTGCGCCCGAAGAAATGCGCGCGCGTTACATGGCGATTTTTGGCTTTACTTGGGCAATTCCTGCAATGATTGGACCGTGGGCGGTGGGGCTTATCATGGACCATTATGACCCGCGCCTTATTTGGTATATTGACGGCGTGTTATGTTTGGCGGCAATTGCGGCTTTTTACGTTCTGCATGTGCGTATCGGCAGGAAAAAGATGTTTCAAACCGCGCAGCCTACTCCTTGAGTTTTACATAAAACCCGCCGCTTTCGGATGTTTTTACTTCAAAGCGGTTTTTCAGGCTGCTTATCATCTTTGATAATTGTTTGTATCCGTATGTGCGCGGGTCAAAGCCGGGGTCCAATTGGTATAGCGCGTTCCCAAGCGTGGAAAGAGCCGCCCAGCCGTTTTCCAGCACTGCCATTTCAAAGGCTTGTTCAAGCAAAGGCATCGGGTCGAGTTCGGTTTCTTCCTTCTCGTCCTTTGCCTTTTTTGTTTTTAAGTTTTGTACGGGTTTGGGTTTGGCAGGGGGAGGGAGAATGACGAGGTTTTCGGTATAAACGAACAAGTCGCAGGCATTCACAAAGGGCTTGGGCGTATTTTTTTTGCCAATGCCCATGACAAAAATGCCGCTTTCCCGTATTCGCGTAGCCAGTCTGGTGTAATCGCTGTCGCTGGAAACCAGGCAAAAACCATCCACCACATCGGAGTGCAGGATGTCCATCGCGTCAATAATCATTGCGCTGTCGGTGGCGTTTTTCCCCACCGTGTAGCGAAATTGTTGCACAGGCTGAAAAGCGTGAAAGTTCAGCACTTCTTTCCATGAATTCATGCTGGATGTCGTCCAATCGCCATAAATACGGCGGACGGTGACTTGCCCATGCCTGCCTGCTTCCACCAGCATTTGCGAAAGCAGCGAGGCTTGCGCGTTGTCGCCGTCAATTAACATTGCTATTTTGCTTCGGGAGAGGGTTTTTACTGTTTCATCTGTCATGTGGTGATTATACACTGTGACGCTGACCAATTTGAGTTTTGATTCGCAAAGACCGAAACCCATGTTTTTTGCATCTAATTTAAACGTGTAAGCAAATAACCCGGACTTGATTACGCTCGATGTGATTATGACGGGCATGGATGGCTGGGCGGTATTGGCGGAATTAAAAGCCGACCCGAATTTGGCAAATATACTAGGGTCTGTATGCAAAATATAGAATAGTGGTTAAAATAGTCGACGTGGAAAATCGAGGCAACCTAACGAATGAACAATGGGAGCGGATTGAACGGTTGCTCACAAAGGCAAAAACAACTCGCAGACGACCTGCACAAGACCATCGGCAAGTCCTGAATGGGATTTTGTGGGTGCTGAGAACAGGCACACCCTGGCGCGACATGCCAGAACGTTATGGCAAGTGGACAACGAGCTATAGCCGTTTCCAGCGTTGGCGCAAATCCGGTGTTTGGGAGAAGATGTTTGCCGAGTTGCAGACCGCGCTGGATGTGGAGAGCAATGTGGATTGGAAAATCCATCTCATTGATTCCACGACCGTCCGCGCCTATCAACATGCTACAGGTGCAAAAAAAAGCAGCGCAGCACAAGAGGCTTTAGGACGCAGCCGAGGTGGATTGAGCGCCAAAATCCACTTTCGTTGTGAAGGAACTGGTAAATTGATTACATTTTTGCTCACTCCAGGACAGGAAAGTGTAAACGAAACATCATTGAGCGGCTTATCAATCGGCTAAAGCAGTTTCGACTGTCACTCGTTATGAAAAACGTGCAGCCAATTTCTCTGCCATGATTACGATTGCCTCGCTCTTCCTCTTTTTTTCTGATTTTGCATACAGGCTCTAACATCAGGAGTTTTTTGCATGTCAAGAATTTTATTTGTGGAAGATAATGAATTAAATCGCGATATGCTTTCGCGCCGTTTGCAGCGCAAAGGATTTGAAGTGCTTCTGGCGGTGACTGGCGCGGAAGGGGTTGAGATGGCTGCCAGCCAAAAACCGGATTTGATTCTGATGGATATGAGCCTTCCGGAAATGGATGGATGGGAGGCAACCAGACAGGTTAAGCAAAACCCGCAAAGCGCCCATATTCCAGTCATTGCGCTCACCGCGCGCGCCATGTCCGGCGACCGCGAAAAAGCCAATGGGGATGCCACCATGTTCGCTACTATTTTTTTCGGCGTTCAAAACTTGCAAACCGGCGCTCTGCATTATGTGAATGGCGGGCATGAGCCGCCTCTGCTTCAGCGGGCTTCCGGCGCGAGCGAATACCTTGAAATCACAGGTCCATTGGTGGGCGCGTTTCCTGACGTTGGTTTTTCATTTCAGTCTGTGCAACTGCATCCCGGCGATACCTTGTTGTGCTATACCGATGGCGTTACCGAGGCGCGAAACGCAGCCGGTGAATTTTTTTGTGAACATCGGCTGCCGGGTTTAATTCAACATAACTTGCAGGCAAGCATGGACGCGGTGACCAATGCGCTGGGCGAATTTACAAAAGATATGCCGCAATATGACGATATTACCATGCTGGGCTTGCGCAGAATTCGTTGACCTCTTAAAAATAAAAAACGGCATTCGTATATCAATCAAGAAACGAATGCTGTTTTTTTTATTTTTTGAATTTACACAACTTTTTCGCGCAGGACGGAGCTGATGTAATCCATCGTTGCCACTACAATTGCAATTGCAAGCATTTGGGTTGCCGCGGCGTTGTAATCCAGAAGGTTGATGTTTTGCACCAGCAAAAAGCCGATGCCGCCGCCGCCTGTAATGCCAATGATGGTGGACATGCGCACGTTAATATCCCAGCGGTACATGGTGTACGAAATATACGGGGGGATAATTTGCGGAATAACAGCGTAAATGATGGTTTGCAGGCGGTTTGCCCCCGTTGATTCGATGGCTTCGATGGGGCCGGCGAGGATGCTTTCCACTTGTTCGGAATATAGTTTAACCAAACTCGCAATGGTATGCAGACCGAGCGCCATCACCCCGGCAAACGGACCAATGCCGACAAAAATAACAAACACAATCGCCATGATGACCGCTTCCACAGAACGCACGGCATTGACAATAGTTCGGGTGATGTAATAGATGACCATGCCAATGGCGAGCGAGGCTTTGGGCTTTGTTGCAAGCGCAAGGATTGTGCCGGAAATGCCGCCCAAAACAAGCGGTCCTGTAAGCGTATAAAGCGGATTGTGGATTTCGTACAGCCAATCGAGCAATTGTGCGATGGAGAGAAAGACCAACGCGCCGGTGATTGCGGTCAGAACGATATTCACGCCGCGCATGGAGGCTGCCGATAGTTTTTCGTTTAATGTTTGCCCTGCCCTGCCCAGCGCGCCGGAGACAACCCCCGCGCCAATCAGGGCTGCAACTGCTGGCGCAATTGTTTGAAGAATATCGCCTGATTGGTACAAAAAGTTTCCAATAAATCCAAAAGACTTAAGCGCTTCGGTCAGGCTTGCTCCAACTTTCATGCTCAGGCTGCC
>DAOTZP010000041.1:0-3630 GCA_034434265.1 Anaerolineales bacterium
AGCCATCTTGATGATTTGCCCAACCCAGCAGAAGAGCAAAAATTTCCACAAGGGCATTTTTGCCATGCCTGCGGCAATGCCCGCGATGTCGAAAAACGGGTTGGGAATGGAGGAAAGGACAAGGATTGCCCAGCCGCCGTATTTTTCAATCCAAGGGCTGACTTTTTCATACACATCCATGCGCTCGATGACGGCTTGCCCGCTGAACCCTGCCAGATAGCCGGAGAGTTCGCCTATTGCGCCGCCCGTCCCCGCGGAGAGGGCAACCAGCAGCGGGTTGAAAATGTTTCCCATTGCAAATACAACGGCGACGCCGGGCGCGGGTAATATCACGGTGGCGTTTGCCATGAGCATGATGACGAAGATGCCGGGATAGCCGTACGCGGCAAATTCATCCACCCGCTCGCGGATGCTGTAAATGAAGACGGTGATGCCAATCACCGCCGCCAGCGCTAGGATGCGTAAAAGCAACATTCCAACGTTTGCGCGTTGGAATGTTGGCGGGTGTGAAGAATTAGATTTCTTCAATGGTAATTTTAATAATTTTCACGGCGGGCGCGTTCACGTTGCCGGGGTCGCGCGCGGGAATGGACATCAGCACGTCCAGCCCTTCCACAACCTGACCAAAGACCGTGTGGCGGTTATCAAGATGCGGCGTGGCAAGGTGGGTGATGAAGAACTGCGAGCCGTTGGTGCCGGGTCCTGCGTTTGCCATTGAAAGCACGCCTTGTTTATCGTGCTTTAAAGACGGGTGAAATTCATCCTGAAAGCGGTAGCCGGGACCGCCGCGTCCGGTGCCGGTGGGGTCGCCGCCCTGCGCCATGAAGTTGTTAATCACGCGGTGGAAAATTACGCCGTCGTAAAATCCCTCGCGGGAGAGGAAGACGAAATTGTTGACAGTAATCGGGGTTTTGTCCGCGAACAATTCAATTACCATTGTGCCTTTGTCCGTTTCCATGCGCGCCTTGTATTTCTTGGCGGGGTCAATTTGCATGGCGGGCGGGGTGCTCCATTGTTTTGTCATTTCAAAATCTCCTTAATTCAAATAATTCGCGGAGGAACTTCCGCGTTACAACAACGACTCAATTCTTGCCACCACCATATCCAGCGCAACGGTGTTGAACCCGCCTTCGGGGATGATAACATCGGCATAGCGTTTGGAAGGCTCGACAAATTCAAGGTGCATGGGACGCACGGTTTCCATGTATTGTTTGATGACCGATTCGGTGGTGCGCCCGCGCTCGGTGATGTCGCGGTGCAGGCGGCGGATGAAGCGCAAGTCTGCGTCTGTATCCACAAAAATTTTCACGTCGAAGAGTTTTCTTAAATCGGGTTCGGTGAAAATTAAAATCCCCTCCACCAAAATTACGCGATGCGGAACAACGGTGTACGTTTCGTTTGTGCGCGTATCGGTGGCGAAGTCATAAATGGGAACTTGAATGGGCTTCCTGTTGCGCAGCATTTTAACATGCTCAACAAGCAGTTCGGTTTCAAGCGCGTTGGGGTGGTCAAAGTTGATGGTGCGGCGTACGGCGGGCGGCAATCCGCCGAGGTCTTTGTAATATGAGTCGTGCTGCAAATACGCAATCCTGTCCGCGCCGACGCGCTCCAAAATTTTTTGCACAACGGTGGTTTTCCCCGAACCTGAGCCGCCGGCAATGCCAATCACAAGGGGAGTTTTGTTTCCCATGCGGGCGATTGTAGCGCGAGATTTATCTCATGGCAAGCGGGAGAAATTTGGCTTTACTGCGCTTTTCGTTTGAACGCGCCCGTCACCGCCTGCCAAATGGGGCAGCGGTCATAAATTCCCATAAAGGCGAGAATGCCGCCAATGCCCGCCAGCAGCCAGTTGCTGTGGGAAATTCCAAGCATGATGAAGAAACCGCCCGCGCCGAGTCTTAACATTCGGTCGAACGGCGTAAGCGGAACTTTTACCTCGCCGCCTTCCGCCAGTGATTGAAACATGGCGCGGTATCCCGCTTCGCCTTGCGCGCCCGTCACCCGCCCGACTTCTTTTCCGCCGCGAAAGGTGATGACGGTTGGAATGCCGTACACGCGGTACTCTTCCAGCGCTTCGCGCGATGAATCCGCATCCACAGGCAGAAAGGCAATTTGCCCTTCATATTCTTTTGCCAGTTTTTCCAGCACGGGTTTGGTCACCATGCACGGGGCGCACCAGCCCGCCCAAAAATCCACGATGACGGGTTTTTCAGATTGTGAAATTTTGTTTTGAAGTTCAAGTTTGTTCATAATGAAATACGCGCCGCGTCGTTTTGCGGACGCGGCGCGTTCCTTTCAGAAAGCGGGTTATTTGTATGTGCTGAATTTGAACAGTGCGTACAGCGGGCAGAAGTTGATGACAGCGGTGAGCAGCAACACGCCGCCGACGATGGCAAGCACAAGTCCCAGCGTGCCGCTTAATGTTCCCAGCGCGTACAGGGCAATCAAAACAATACCGGCAACGGCGCGGAAGATGCGGTCAAGATTGGAAATATTGCGTTTCATAATCTAAATCTCCTTTTTGTTGGTATGCTATTTTGATGCTTGTCTTTTCCAAAAGTTGCAGTTTTTTTTGAAAGTTAATCAAACATATACGCAATTCCCACCGTGCCGGGACCTGTATGAGTCCCCACTACGGGGCTGACTTCGGTGAATAATGATTCCACCGCGTCACATTGCTTGGCGGCGCGTTCCAGCAGCGCTTTGCCGTCCTCTGCCGCGTTGGCGTGCAAACTCGCCAGCCGAATGTTGGATTTGCCTTTCACCTGCTCGCCCAGCAATTCAAGGATGCGGTCATACGCCTTGCTTTTGGTGCGGATGCGCTCAATGCCTTCCACGCGCCCGTCTTTTAACGCCAAAATCGGCTTGAGGTTCAGCATCGTTCCGATGAATTTCTGCGCGCCGCCAATGCGCCCGCCGCGGTGCAAAAATTCCAGCGTGTCCACAACAAACATCACGCCGCTGCGCTGGTACGCGGCGCTTGCATAGTCCATACATTCCTGCAAGCTGGCGCCGCCGCCTGCCATGCGCGCAATGGCAAGCGCTTGAAAACCCAACCCCATGGCAGTGGATTGACTGTCCACCAGATGCACTTTCTCACCGGCTGCGCCCATCATTTCCTTTGCTTGAATGGCGGATTGCAGCGTGCCGGACAGTTTGGAGGAAATAAAGATGCCGATGACCTCAAACCCCTGTTCCACCAGCGGCTGAAAAATTTCCTGCATGGTGACAATGGAGACTTGGGAAGAGCTTGGCATCACTTTGGCTGTTTTTAATTTGGAATAAAACTGCTCCGGGCGGATGTCAATGCCGTCACGGTACGTTTCTTCACCCCAAATTAAGACTTGTGGAGCAACGGTAATGTTGTGTTCCTTGCATAAATTTTCGGGAATATAAGATGTGCTATCTGTGACAATCGCAATTTTTGACATGATACAGCCTCCTGAGTTGAATTTCGCCCAATTTTACACTAATGGAATGCGCTTTGTGGTGAAATCTTGCAGAAAGCCCGCAAAATTAGACGCTGCCTTCTCCGGAGAGTGTCTAAAACAGTGGGCTTACGAAGTCCATCACGTGAGAGGCGTAGTTGGGAAAACGCTGCTTGTGCAGTTGCCTGCTGTTGAAACAATA
>DAOTZP010000042.1:0-14765 GCA_034434265.1 Anaerolineales bacterium
GACCCCGCCGCAATTAAGTGGGGCGACCTCGGCATTGATATTGTCATTGAATCCACCGGCTTATTCACCATCAAAGAAGACGGCGTGAACAAGAAGGGAAAGACCGTTAAGGGCGCGGTGAATCACATCACCAGCGGCGGCGCAAAGAAGGTCATCATCTCCGCGCCTGCCGAAGGCGAAGACTTGACGGTTGTGCTGGGCGTGAACGAAGACAAGTACGACCCTGCCAAGCATCATGTCGTTTCAAACGCTTCCTGCACCACAAACTGTCTCGCGCCTGCCGCGAAAGTTGTGCATGATTTGTTTACCATCAAGCGCGCGTTTATGACCACCGTTCATTCCTATACCAACGACCAGAAAGTGTTGGACATGCCGCATTCCGACTTGCGCCGCGCGCGCGCTTCCGGCTTGAACATCATCCCAACCACCACCGGCGCGGCAAAGGCGGTGGCTTTGGTCATCCCCGACCTGAAAGGCAAGTTCGACGGCTATTCGCTGCGCGTGCCGACTCCCACCGTTTCGGTTGTGGACTTCACCGCCGAACTGGAAAAAGAAACCACCACCGAAGAACTGCGCCAAGCCTTCCGCGATGCGGCAAAGACCCCGCGCTTTAAGGGCATCCTCGAAGCGGTGGACGAGCCCCTCGTCAGCATGGACTTCAAAGGCAGCTCTTACAGCTCGTCCGTTGACCTGCCCTTCACATCCGTGCTGGGCAAGGAAAAGAACAACTTCATCAAGGTTGTGACGTGGTACGACAACGAATGGGGTTATTCCTGCCGCACAGCGGATTTGGCGGCGATGATGGCGAAAAATTTGTAATTGGTAATTGGAGATTGGTAATTGCCAATCTCCAATCTCTATTGAGATAACCATGAATAAAAAGACAGTCAAAGACATTGACCTCAAAGGCAAGCGTGTATTAATGCGCGTGGACTTTAACGTCCCAATGGCGGACGGCAAAGTGACCGATGACAAACGCATCAAAGCCGCGCTGCCGACCATTCAATATGTATTGGAGCAGGGCGCGTCGTTGATTCTGATGAGTCACCTCGGACGCCCGAAAGGCGGACCGGACCCGGAGTTTAGTTTGAAAGCCGCGTCTGAATCTTTATCCGCGCTGCTGGGCAAGCCCGTGCAGATGGCGCCAGATTGTGTTGGTGAAGAAGTCGAAAAGATGGCGAAAGCCCTCAAGCCCGGCGATGTATTAATGCTGGAAAATACCCGCTTCCACAAGGGCGAGGAGAAGAACGACCTTGAACTCGCCAAGCAGATGGCGGCGCTGGGGGATGTCTATGTGAATGATGCGTTTGGCTCCGCTCATCGCGCGCATTCTTCCACCGAAGGAGTCGCGCGCTTTCTACCAGCTGTTTCCGGTTTCCTCATGGAACAGGAACTCGAATATCTCGGCAAAGCGGTTGCGAATCCCGAACATCCGTATATTGCGATTCTTGGCGGCGCGAAAATCAGCGATAAGATTCTCGTGGTGGAGACTCTTGCCGCAAAATGCGATAAATTGATTATCGGCGGCGGCATGGCAAATACCTTCCTCGCCGCAAAGGGAATCAACATGCAGGATAGTTTGGTGGAAGCGGAAGCGTTGGAAACTGCAAAATCATTGTTGGCGAAACTCGGCGGTAAATTGATTCTGCCCGTAGATGCCGTGATTGCGGATAAATTCGACGCGGAGGCAAACACCCAGACCGTAGATGTGACCGCAATTCCCCCCGGCTGGCGTATGTTGGATGTGGGACCGAAAACGCTTGACCTGTATAAATCCGCGTTAAGCGGCGCAAAGTTGATTGTATGGAATGGTCCCGTTGGCGTGTTTGAAATGCCGAAGTTTGCCGTCGGCACATTTGAACTGGCAAAGATGCTCGCCGAAAGCGGCGCAACGACGGTCATCGGCGGCGGAGATTCCGCCAGCGCGGTGAAGAAGGCGGGTGTTGCCAAACAGATGACGCACGTCTCCACCGGCGGCGGCGCTTCGCTGGAATTTTTGGAAGGCAAAGAGTTGCCCGGCGTGGCGGCGCTGTTGGATAAGTAAATTTGAAGACCTCCGAGATTTTCAAAGTCTCGGAGGTCTTGTTATAAGCTGGATGATTAACAAATCGAATCCATTGAGATTTATCAAGAAATTTCGCTTGAAATTGTGGAAGTGGAAGGGCAAGTCAAGTTAAGAAATCGTGATGGGCGTGTATTTATTATTCGCCCATGCAGGTAACGCAAACTGTTGAGACTGTCGAAAAACCTCTTTTCACAAACCCTCTCCCCGCCCGGACAGCCCGCCGCAGGGGAGACTCCGCCCGCCTGGGGCGGTTTTTTACTCCGCCTATCCCCGTTTCGGGGTTATTTCAATGCCCCGAAGACGCGGGTTTTTGCCGATTGCGATTCCATTTTACACCAATTTTTGGCGCAACAAGCTCCGCGCGGCGAGCGTGAACGAGTATCAGAAGTACGATGAACTGCGGGCTTTATCCGATGATGAGACGACTTTTCCGCAATTCGCGCGCCGGAAGACCAGCTCATCCGCGCTCACCGGGAGGACGGTTTCTGAGAACGCTGTGTTAGGCAGCCTTTTGTTGCTCAAGTTTGTTGAATATTTCCACAGCAGATTTTATTCCATTTTCGGCTTGAATTTGTTTTCCTATCTTCTCGGCACGCTGGCGCATTTCTTGATTGGTAAGCGCTTCTCGAATAGCATGTGCAAGCTTTTCAGCAGTAAGTTTCTTTCGTGGAATCGGTTTTGTCCCTACTCCTAAATCAGCAATTCGTTGACCCCAAAATGGTTGGTCCCCAAAAAAGGGAATAACGATGGAGGGAACACCAGCCCTAAGACCAGCGGCAACTGTACTTGCCCCGCCATGGTGAATAACCGCGGACACACGAGGAAACAGCCATGAATGCGGAATGGAGTCGACCATAAAAGTCGATTCGGGTACATTGTCCTTTTTTAATCCGCCCCAACCTGTAAGCAATACCGCCCGTTGATTAGCCAGTGCTAACGCTTGAATAACCAAATCTGCTGTCTGTTCGGGGTTTTGATTGCTCATGCTGCCAAACCCAATATACACCGGCGGAGAACCCGATTGTAAAAAATCAAGTAGGGCAGTGGGAGGCTGCCAGTCATCTGCTTCGTCTAGAAACCAATATCCAGTAATATAAGTATTGCCGTTCCAGTCTGATGGCGCAGGTATTACCGAAGGACTAAAGCCATAAAGAACAGGCATATTACGGGTTGACTTTGAATTGTAGGGTCCTGTAAAGGGAGCCAGTGGGATGTTTAATACTTCTTTTCTTGCTCTTGTATCTGCTGACCGAAATCCCTGCCACATCAATTGGCGGGCAAGATGATGTGACAAACGGTTAAGAAAAGTCGGAAGTTTTGGAGTAAGAACACTGGAAAAATCCTTTGTAGGCGTGAAAGGGAAAACATAGGCTTGAACAAGCGGAATACTTAATTTTTCTGCAATTGCAGTACCAATGAATAATCCGCCCATGCCAGCCAATACAACATTCATTCCTTGCGCCGCCGCCAAACCACCTTCGGCAAAATGGAGCGCTTCGCGCTCGGCTTCTTTTGCCATTTTTGCCATCAGCAATAGGAAGTTTCCCTTTTCGAGCAACTTTTGCATTTCACTATTTTTTTCAACAGCATCTTTTACGTCATTTCCAAATGACCAAAATTCAAGCCCATAGGATGTGACCAATGCCTCAAAATTGCTATGGCTCACAAGGCGAACATAATGCCCTGCATCCTGCAAGCCTTTTCCTAATGCAATATAAGGTTGAACATCCCCGCGACTTCCTGGAGCAATAATTACAATACGCATAGTGTCTGAATTATCCTTATTATCTTTTCTGGAAGCTGTTATGCACTTTAAAGCACATGAGCAATGGTTTTGACGAAAGTTTGCAGCATAAGAATGACAATGCCAGAAAATGAAGACTACAGAAGGTTTCCGGCAGCCTTTCAAAGTCACGAGCCAGACGACGGAAACGCGCTGTCCAAGCGAAACTACGTTCGACAACCCATTTTCTGGGTAACAGGACAAACATTCGCCTAGTTTACCATCCTAAAAGTGCATAACAGGCTCTAAAAATTTGATTTTGAAAAACGAAATCGCCTTATAATTTTGGGTTGGAGACAATAAATATGACGCTGCCGTTAAACCAAATTATCGAAGGCGATTGCATCCAAAGCCTGAACGCTTTGCCCGAAAAGTCTATTGACTTGATTTTTGCCGACCCGCCCTACAATTTACAGTTGCAAAACGAATTGCACCGCCCCAATATGACCAAAGTGGACGCGGTGGATGACCAGTGGGATAAGTTCGAGTCCATGCAGGCGTATGATGAATTTACAAAAGAATGGCTTGCTGCCTGCAAACGGGTTCTCAAACCAACCGGCGCAATTTGGGTGATTGGCTCTTACCACAACATTTTTCGGGTTGGGGCAATCATGCAAGATTTGGGGTTTTGGATTCTTAACGATGTCATTTGGGTTAAGACCAACCCCATGCCCAATTTTAGAGGGGTGCGCTTTACCAACGCCCACGAAACGCTTATTTGGGCAAGCACAGGGAAGGGCGCAAAATATACGTTCAATCACCAAGCCATGAAAGGCTTGAATGATGAAAAGCAAATGCGTTCGGACTGGTGGCTGTTATCGTTGGCGACAGGTACAGAACGGGTAAAGGATGAGAATGGAGAAAAAGCCCACTCCACGCAAAAACCAGAGTCCTTGCTTTATCGCATTATTTTGTCTTCCAGCAATCCCGGCGATGTCGTCCTTGACCCGTTTTTTGGAAGCGGCACAACAGGTGTGGCGGCAAAACGGCTGCACCGAAACTGGATTGGACTGGAAAGAGAAAAAAAATATATTGAAGTTGCCCAAAAGCGCATAGGCGCTGTTCAGCCAGAGATGTTTGACCCTGCTGTGTTTGATGTAAAAAGCAAAGCCAAGTCTGCTCCCAAAGTGGAATTTTCGACTTTGGTTGAAAATGGATATTTGCAGCCCGGTCAACAATTATTCTTTGACAAAGATAAAAGCAAAACAGCAATCATCAAGCCGGATGCGCGCCTGCGCGCGGCAGACGGATTTGAAGGCAGTATTCATAAAGCAGGCAGCCACTACATGAATAATGCTCCCTGCAATGGCTGGGAACATTGGTTTTTGCAGGAAAACGGTCACATCATCAGTCTGGGCGATGTGCGCGAAAAATTCCGCGTAGAAATGGGGCTTTGCGATGAGCAATCAGGTTAAGCAAATTATTCGCCAGACTGTTTCCGAAATGCTTGTGGAAAGCATGTCGGCGCAAAATATCATAAGTTTGAAGACCTCCGGGATTTTCAAAGTCTCGGAGGTCTTGTTATGGCGGCGTTTGCCGTCCTTGTAATTTCGACCGAAGGGAAATTTTCACCGCATTGAATCACGCTTTCTACCCGCCGCTTTGCGGCTTGCCGAAATAACAGGTTAAAATTTTCAACCTGAAACTTGATATTTATACACCCACACCGAGCGGAGCGCCGCCAGCGTCACCGTAAAGAACAGCATGATGATGAAAGCAAAAGACCAAATCGGAAAAACACGGTGGAACATATAAATCGCGTACAGGTGAACAAGGTCGCCGAAGAGCAGGGCTTCCACAGCGGGGGCGAGCAGGCGGTCATCATTGGCCGGGAGCAGGCGCAGCACAAAGAAGGTCAATACCCAAAGCAGCACCCCGTACCAGCGGACGAATTCCACGCCCAGCGCGGGCAGCGCATCCGCGCCGAACTGGGCGGAGAAA
The DNA here is from genome assembly GCA_034434265.1 of Anaerolineales bacterium. Lineage (GTDB taxonomy): Bacteria > Chloroflexota > Anaerolineae > Anaerolineales > Villigracilaceae > Villigracilis. The sequence goes on from DAOTZP010000042.1 coordinate 5,790, forward strand.
AATTCCGGCGCAAAGAGACACATCGCGCCCGTTCCGCCGTTGAGAATCATTGCCTCGAAAATCAAAACATAACGCATGAATTTGTTGTAGGTCATAACACTCTCTTCTTGAATGATTTGTTGGCAAAATTATACTTGACTTGATTGTTTCAATTTGCAAGCAATTTACGCCCCGGTGACCGAAATTAACCGCGCTGGACTATAATTGAAAAAAATGACAGTTGGAGTAATCACATGTCTTTCAATGTTGGTGAAAATGCAGGTCCTTACAGAATTATCGAACAGTTGGGGCAAGGCGGTATGGCGACGGTATATAAGGCGTATCACGCTTCGCTGGACCGCTATGTCGCGTTGAAGGTTTTGCATCCCGCTTTTCATCAAGACCAGACATTTGCCGCGCGGTTTCAGCGCGAAGCCCGCGTGGTTGCCCGCCTTGAACATCAAAATATTGTTCCTGTTTATGATTATGCCGAGCATGAGGGCCGCCCGTTTTTGGTGATGAAATATATCGAAGGCGATACGCTCAAAGCGCGAATGAGTCAAGGACCGCTGACCGCCGGGGAAATTGAGCGCGTGGTGAGTTCGGTTGGGTACGCGCTTGCGTATGCGCACCGTCAGGGAATTTTGCACCGCGATATTAAACCTTCAAACGTGATGATTGCCTTCGACGGGTCAATTTACCTCACCGATTTTGGTTTGGCGCGGATTGCCGAAGCGGGCGAGTCCACCATGTCCTCTGATTCCATCATGGGCACACCGCAATATATTTCGCCGGAACAGGCGATGGGTAAAAAAGACCTCGATGCGGGAACGGATATTTATTCCTTTGGCGTAATGTTGTATGAGATGGTTGTCGGGCGCGTGCCTTTTAATGCCGATACCCCGTTTGCCATCATTCACGACCATATTTATACGCCGCTGCCCCCGCCGCGCGCGGTGAACCCCAATGTGCCGGAAAGCGTGCAGCGCGTATTGTTAAAAGCGCTGGCAAAAGACCGCGCAGACCGTTATGCCACTGTGGAGGATTTAATCAAAGCATTCAAAGATGCATGGGCTGAATCAGGCGTGCCAATGCAAGGCACGGCGATTGTCATGCAAACGGCGGATGTGAAAGCGGCGGCTCAGCAGCCTGCGCCAACAGCGCCAGTGACCGCGACTTCTGCCCCGAAAGAAGAAAAGAGAATCTCCCACTGGGTATGGGTTTCCGTCGGTGCGTTGGCTGCGGCTGTGCTTATTCTTCTGCTGTTGTTCTTCAACCGCCGCGGGAAAAATCAAAATCAGGTCGAGATTCCACCAAACCCGCCTGCGCCGCTGGCGCAGCAAGCCACTGCCCCCAGTTCGCCGCTCCTCACGCCGCAAACGGCAGACCCGCAGTTACAATCCGCGATTGAAAAGGTCGCGCAAAATCCAAATGACCCGGGCGTCCATTTTGACCTTTCGTTAATTTTATGGGAGCGTAACGAGAAACGCGCCGCGCTGGAAGAAATGAACAAAGCGGCAAACCTTGCTCCTCAAAATGTGCCGGACTTTTTCATCATGGCTGGCAATGAATATCGCAAACGCGGAGCATGGGGATTGGCGCTGGGAATGTATTTGCGCTTGTATCCGATTTACCGCAATAAGCCGATGCCGGAGGATGTTCAAGAAAACATTCGGGAAGCCGCCTATAACATTGCAGGACAAGACGAGGCATTGGATTCCAAACTGCTTGACCGTATGCAAAACTTGAAAACGCCAATTGCCGCTGTAATTCGCGCGCGGCAGGCGTTGAGAAAAGGCAACCTGTCCGAAGCCAAAAACCAAATCAACCTGATTAAAACCGCGAATCCGGAGATGTATGAAATTTCTTTGTTAGAATCCGAGCTTGCCTTGAAAGAAGGCGATACGCAAAAAGCCAAAGATTTGCTTTCCGCGCTGCTTGAGCGGCCCGACCTTTCCGCATGGGCGCGCGCCGCTGCGCAGCAATCCCTAAATTCTCTGCCATAAAAAGGACTTACAATGCGAACTCCACTTGTTGCCGGAAATTGGAAAATGAATAAAACCATTGCTGAAACGCGCGATTTGGTTTTTGCAATGGGCGCAAAATTACGCAATATCAAGAGCGTTGAACGAGTGATATGCCCGCCTTTCCCGTCTTTAATGGCTGCTTCGGCTTTGCTTGAAGGCTCCGGCATTGGGCTTGGCGCGCAGAACATGCACTGGGAAGAAAAAGGCGCGTTCACCGGCGAAGTTTCACCGGCGATGGTGAAAGAACTGTGCGGCTATGTCATTCTCGGTCATTCAGAGCGCCGCGCTTATTTTGGCGAAACAGATGAAATTGTCAATAAAAAACTTTTGGCAGCCCAGAATCACAACTTGATTCCGATTGTGTGTGTTGGCGAAACTTTGCAGCAATATGAAGCCGGGCAAACCCGTCAGGTGGTTTCCGAACAAATTCGATTTGGATTGAAAGGACTCGCGCCCGAATTTGCCCCGCGCATGGTGGTGGCTTATGAGCCTGTTTGGGCAATCGGCACGGGGAAAGCTTCCAACGGGCAGGATGCGAATGCCGTTGTGCGCGATGTGATTCGACCCGCGCTGTTTGACCTGTATGGCGAACAGACTGCCCAAGCCATTCGCGTTCTGTATGGCGGTTCCGTCACCGCCGCCAATGCCCTTGAATTTTTCAGCCAGCCTGATATTGACGGCGCTCTGGTTGGCGGAGCGAGCCTGAAAGTGGATGAATTTGCCGCCATTGTATCCGCCGCTGTTAAGTAAAAACACCTTTCACACCGCATTACAGCCCGCATTCCCATGCCAATTACCGGATTTGTTCTCCTCATCCTCATGCTGCCGCCGCTGGTTTTTCTCCAGCGGCTTTTACATCGTGAAGTGCAAGCCATTTTGTTAATGCTCACCCGCAGTCCCAAGTGGACCATGTTCGCTTTTGCTTTTTTGTTTTTCCCCGGCGTGCTGCTGCATGAGACCAGTCATTACATTGCGGCAAAGTTGCTGCGCGTTCGCACGGGGAAGTTTTCCTTGTTCCCTGCCCAGCTGCCGGGGGGAAAGTTACGCATGGGATATGTGGAAACCGCCTCCTCGGATTTTTTCCGCGATTCGCTGATTGGCGCCGCGCCTTTAATTACAGGCAGCCTGGTGATTGCCTATGCCGGTGTGAACCGTCTCTGGGCGCATGTGCTTTGGGAACGCCTGCTCGCTTTTGATTTTCCCTTGTTTTTGATGGGCTTGGCTGTGTTTCCAACCATGCCAAATTTTTATCTTTGGGCTTATATCATTTTTGCGGTTTCCACGACCATGATGCCTTCGGAGGCGGATAGACATGCATGGCTGCCGCTTGGCGTTTGGGTGGGCATGTTGCTTGTGCTGGCGATATTTGCCGGGGCGGGCGAGTGGATGTTAACCCACCTTGCTCCGCTGCTTGATTCTTTATTAAGGTCTGCTTCCATGTTGTTTGGGTTAAGCGCCGCCTTTCACCTTGTTTTGCTTATTCCCTTGTTTATTCTTCGACATCTTGTTTCAAAGGCAACCGGTCTGCGGGTAAAGTAACCTGTTCGCCGGGCTGCTGCGGATTTATGTCCGCTTTTTGCGCGTACTGTGAAACTTTATCAATAAAAATGCAAAGATGATTTGCCACCGCGCGTTCTTTGCCCGGAATTCCGCTGTCAATGGGGATGTTCACAATGCGGTCTTTGAACCACAGCGCGCTTGACCCGCCGCCATCCAAATTGATTGCATGTACGACGCCCAGCTCCAAAAATACCGAAGCCGCTTCAAAAAAAGTTAACCCGGCGTTGTGTTCGGTTCTTCCATCCGCAACCATGATGACAAGCTTCCCATCCGCCATTGTGCCAATGCTTGTGCGGGGCGCTTTGGTGGTGTTTGTAATTTGTTCGTTGTATCTTCCATTTTGAATAAGAAATCTGTCCCCTGATACGGCGTTGTATAAATTTTGGGGATTTTTCCAATCAAACGAAACGACATTCTCTTGTGAAATATTGACCCAAGGGTTGTAGTCTTGCTGATGGGTTTGATACACAAAGCCGTCTGAAGCGGCGATGGAGTTGGGGATGTACCCGTCTGTTCCCCAGCCGTCGCCATTGATGACAATATCCGCGCCGGTTTCGCGCGCTGTTTCGCTGACTGTTCGCAGCCGGGTAAAGGGCGTAACATGAAAGCGCATTCCTTTCATGCTGCAAATGATGATGTGGCAGTTTGTCCCAAACTGGCGGGTGGTGAAGTAAGTAATGCCGCGCAGATTGCTGCTTTGACGGATGGCAGGCTGCGCCGCCGCAGCGGGGGAAGCCTGCGGGTTGGGAAAGGCTCCCAGCCGCTGCAAAAAAACCTCGTCAAAGTAGTGTACGCGCAGCGAAGCGGGTTTTTCCTTCTGCTCGTCGGCGTAAATTCCCGGCAGCGTAATATGTTCACTGGCGTATTGCACGCCGATAATGTGATTGCCGTTCAGGCGCGGCGGCAGCCTGCTTGGAATTTTCATTTCATATTCACAGATTTGCCGCCAGCTGACCGGCTGCTCTTGCGCGTCTTGAGGCGCATCCCCAATATGCCATTGGTAAAACGGCAGCCATTCGGTTGATTTTCGCGCGTGATTGGCGATGAAGTCCGCTTTGGTGTATCCAATCGTTTTGCAGCCTGCGGCGCGGAATTCCTGAAAGATTGTTTTTGCGTGCGCGGAGATTTTTTCATCCGAAGAGGAAATTTCCTGCTTTGAGAAATCAAATTGCGGAAAGACCGCCGTCACCGGCAGGCGGCTGTTTTGCATGAGCGCGAGCGTATCGGCGGTTTGACGTTTGGCGTCTTCTTCCGCGTTGATTGCATGACAGATGCTGATGGGGATGCCCCAATCTGTCAGCAGCCTGCCGTTTGCAATGAAATTTTCATCCGCGTGCAGCAGCGCCATCTTGACATTATTTTCATGCAACGTGGCGGCTTCTATGGATTTAATTGGGCTTTTAATTTCAATGACAAGTTGATTGAGCATGGCATGTTCCGAAGTGTTTTTCTTATCGTATAACGCGCGCGTTCTTTGCGCAACCGCAAAAATAGGGTGTTTGCAAGCATAAAAAATGCCCCCAATTTTGCAATTGAGGGCATTCGGCTGTGCGGGGATTTTGCGTTATAGATAATACGTCATGCGCTGCAGGTGGGAGGATGGGTCAATATATTGAACTTTGATTCCCTTCGGTACATTGATAGTGATGGGCGCGTAGTTGAGTATGGCTTTGACGCCAGCTTGAATGAGCTTGTCGGCTACGCTTTGCGCGGCGGAGGCGGGGACGGTAATCATGGCAATCTTGATGCCTGCGGATTTGATTCTTTCTATCATGGTGGCGGCATCTTCAATGGTGTATTCGCCGATTTTTGCGCCGATTTTTTGGGGGTCATTATCGAAAACCATTGCAACGCGAAACCCGCGATTGAAAAATCCCTGATAATTTGCCAGCGCGTGTCCCATGTCTCCCGCGCCCACAAGCGCCACATCCCAGATGCGGTCAACTTTGAGGATTTCGCGCAATTTATCAAGCAAATAGGAAATTGAATACCCGGTGCCTTGCTTGCCAAATTCGCCAAACTGCGAAATATCCTTTCGGATTTGTGCTGCTGAAACTCCCACCAGTTCTCCCAGCTCTTGTGAAGAAGTTGTCTTGATGCCATTTTCTGCCATGCGTTGCAATGCGCGCAGGTAGATTGGCAAACGTCCGATAATAATATCGGGAATTTTATCTGCGTTCATGGGCGCCCTCGCGTTTGTGAAATTTAACCCATAATCTACCATTAAATTTGATTTTGTACAATTCTACACAAATTCAAATTTTGCAAATGCAAAATTTTTCGCGCATATTACAGACCTGACGGGTTTTACGGATTTCGTGAATTACAATCGCGCTGGCTGATTATGTTTCTACGGAAATCCGTCAGGTCTTTTGCAGAAAGCCCGCAAAATTAGACACTCCCTTTTTTGAAATTTGCTGGACAAAAAGCGCATCTTTCATGTAAAATAGGGCGCTGTCGTAAATGTAAGTGTAAGATATTTTTGGAGGAACACCTTGGCTAACATTCAATCACAAATCAAACGCAATCGGCAAAACGAAAAACGCCGCCTTCGCAACCGTATTTTTCGCGGCGCTGCCCGCACAGCTGTCAACCTTGCCCGCGCGGCTTTTTCCAAAAACGCGCCTGATACCAAAGAAGCTGTCATGAAGGCGATTAGCGCGCTGGATAAGGCTGCCGAAAAAGGTGTGCTGCATCCCAACAATGCCGCCCGCCGCAAGGGACGTTTGATGAAGCGCCTTGCCGCATTGAACCAAAAAACCGCAGCATAGAAGTTTTTATCTTTTCTGTGTGTAAAAAAAGAGAAGCGCCCGCAAGGCGCTCTCTTTTTTTATTCCTTTACCTGAAAAATCATCACGCTGCTTGACGAGTACACAAGCTCAAATGAATTATTTTGTTTCAACGCGCTGCCAAGCGGACTCGACCCGCCGGGGATGGAGAGCATGATGTATTCATAGCGGGGGATTTCGGGTTGCGCGCGGTTCAGACATTCAACGGTTTCGTGGACGCATTTCAAGAGTCTGGATGTGGTGGCATAACGGCTGGAAAAATTTTGCTCTTCCGCCAGCCATTCCGCGCCTTGAATTGTGCCAATGCTTTTGCGGTTTGTCAGGGCGGGAAACCACTCCGTCAGCGGGGAAGTAACAGGGTTTGTGTTTTCATCCAACACCAGAAAGCGGTCCGAAGGCAGGGTGTTCTGTTTAACCCACTCCATTGCGCGGCGCTCTTCTTCGGTTACAAATTGAAAAGAAAGTGTGTAAGATGTTTGAAATGCGTTATAGACAAAAAGCAAAATAAAAAAACCGAAGAACAAACGCCCTGCCCGCGTTTTGAGCGCTCTCATCCATGTGGCAGGCGCGAGCGTTTCTTTGCTTAAGTCCGCTGCGAGGTGCGGCGCAATCCCATCTGTGATGAATGTGGCGGACATCATTGAAAAAGCAAAAATGGAGACGGGGATGCCGCTGCGCGCGTCCGCCAACAAACTTAAGAAAACCCAGGCGGGCAGAAAATATTCCTTTTTCGCAAGGTGCAGAAAAAGTCCGCACATGCCAAAAACGGCAAGGGCGGGCGCGTATTCATCGGTGAATGAAAGCGTGAACAGCACGGTGAGAAATCGAAATGGGGAGTATGCGTCCTGCCTTGTGTGGAGGAAAATATCCAACCCGTGATGCCGGACTACGGTCAGCCACCATGCGGAGGTTAAGCACAATACTCCCAAGACTATCGCCGCGGAATACAACATGCCTTGCTTGTCTTTTCCCATGAAGAGAAAGAGCAAAAAAGATATAAGAACGGCATGAAGCGCCCACGCGGGATGACTTAACACAACCGCCGAAGCGCTGAAAATTGCGGCGGCTGCCCATCGTTTTTTTCTTTGCGCGTACATTTGATGAACGCACAGAACCGTGATGATAAAAAACAATGTTCCCAGCGAGCGGGTTAATCCTCCGCCGACAATGTTCCACCAGTACGAGTTTGGCGTTAACGAGAAAAGAAACGCGGCAAGCGCCGCCTGCGAATCTGATTGTAGAATTGCTTTTGCGCTGTAATAAAATGCGGGCAGGGCTGCAATGGTAATAATTGCCGGCAGCCAATGCAAAAGGCTGAAAAGCGAAATGTTTGTCATCGAGTTGATGATGCCTGTCAGGTAAAATCCCAGCGGCGGGTATGCAAACGGGATGTTTGATTGATTGTATGTTGTAAATTCAGGAAGGGCATATCGCGCGGCTTGCAAGTCGCCAATCATGGCGTAAAACATTCCGCCGTCCACCAGCGGAAAATCCACTTGCGCTGGTGGGTAAATTCGCAGCGCAGCGCCAAATATGCCCGCAAGGATTAAGAAGAAAAGCGTAACTTCCTGTTTGTACGAGAGTTTTGTTTTCATGGTTGTTGGCGAAGAATAACAGCCGTATCATCTTGGTACAAAATTTTCCATTGATTGCTTTCAGCCAATGAGCGGGCGAATTGCGAATTTGAAGGCATGATAACCCACTGAATTTGATAACGCTGCATAATCTCCTCCCACCCGGCTGAACGGGTGATGACCGTCTCATATTCCCGCGTGACTTCTCCTGTCACATCTGCCACGCTGTCTATAAAGGTCATTTGACCGGGATATAAATGAAACGCAATATACCCGCCCCAATTTAAGTCGTTTAGCATGTTTCCTTGCTGCGGGTTTTCTTTGAGCCATTGAACGGCTTGCACGGGGAAAGTTGCGGAGTCAAATTGATACAGCAAACGCGCGGCATTGTTTGTGAGGAGAAAGACGCTCAATACGCAGGCGGCGGCTGCGCCCCAGCCCGCGTTTTTTAATCCGCGTTCAATTTTTGCGAGCGTGTTTTCGAGCCGCGCAATCGGGCGGAACGATTTGAGCTCCTCCAATGCGTCCGCCAAAGCAAAGGGAGCCACAACGCCGTATAAATGAATATTGCGAAACGCCATCAAGCCCATTGCCGTGAAGCCTGCCAGCAGCAAGCCCTGCCCGGCGGAAAATTTATCCCGTTTAATTGCCAGCAGAAAAACAGAAAAAGCCAGCAGCGTCAGAAAGACTCTTAACTCCGGTATTTGAAAGTCGGGCGTATTGGATTCCAACATGCGCGACATTAAGTATTGATTATTGACGAAGCCCAATAAACTGACCCAGGGACCAATTCCGGCGGGGTTGAGCAGGCTTGCCGCAGCGGAAAGAGCAAGCGCCGCCCATAGTTTTTTTCCGATATGGATGCTTTCTGTTGAAGGGTTTTGGGCATAATCAAGCGCCCAGCCAGTCGCGTATGCCAGCAGGACAAGAATCCCCGAAATAAAAACGCCATGCATGTTGCTCCAAATTGCCATGAAGACAGGAAAACGCCAGAGGGGAATTTTTTCTCCGCGCCGCAGGTCGTCCGCCCAAATCAGCCAGATGGCG